>CAYUEH010000270.1:0-1588 GCA_964442465.1 uncultured Laspinema sp.
TGCGCCGAGAATGGCGCGAATGCTGACGAATTCCCCGAGGGCGATCGCCAGGGGGAGGACAAAGACGGGACTGGTAGCGCCTAGGGTCTGAGCGATACCTGCGGGAGAGAATTTGAGGGAAATCTGCTGCAACCAAATTCCGAGATAGGTGCTAAAAAAAGCAGTGACGAAGACGATCGCGAATAGAGGTTGAGACCCTAAACCCGAAAGGACCTGGCGACCCTGTTTCCATAAGATCCACAGGAGCAAGAGGGATACTCCGGCCAACAGGCGGATCAAGGTACTCCATAAGGGGTCGATCGCCGTTTGGGCGAGGGCCGCGCGGGAGAGGAGGGCCCCCACTGCCTGAGCGAGGGCCGCCAGTAATGCCAAACTGACGCCCTGGAGACGGGGGTTGGGGGTGGTGTCGTTGCCGGAAACCCGTTCGGAGATCGTCCAAGCAACGCCAATAATGGTGATGCTCATCCCACCCCAGGCGATCGGGGTGAGTTGTTCCCTTAAAAATAAGAGGGCGAGTAAGGCAGTGAGGGGGGGTGCGAGGGTTTGAATTAAGAGAGTGCGCCTTGCGCCGAGTTGATTGAGGGCGGCAAAAAACACTGTATCCCCGAAACTAATGCCGATTGCGCCACTGAGGAATAACAGGAATAGGGGGAGGGCGAACTGATCGAGGGTATTGAAGGGAGAGGAAAGCGGGGGGAGGAAGGCGGGGGGAGGAAGGGGGGGGAGTAGGAAGTCGCGCAGGAAGAGAGTGAGTAGCAGCAGGGCGATCGCCACGACTCCTTTGCTTAAATTGAGCAGCAGGGGTGGAATTTTTTGGCCGAGGTAACCATAAACCACGGAGGCGACTGCCCACAATAATGCCGCACTAATGGCGGCGAGTTCACCTTGAAATTCGGCGATCGCATTCATTCGGAAGAGAGGGTTAAATCAGGGTTCTATTTATAGTATCAGGTTGAGGGAATAATCCAGCGATCTGGGGCTTTTTCTGGACTCATTTATTAGCACTCTCAAGACCGGAGTGCTAACAGATATTGAGGCGATCGCGCCCTAGAGGAATAGATTTGTCAAATTCAATCTAAACTTTTAAAATAGAAGCAAATCTGGTAACAGTGGTAACGATTTGCGCGCCGAAAACCTGGTATCAAGGAGATATTAAGACCAAAGGAGAAAGCGGGAGGATGTTGTGATGGAATACACCTTCGACATTTTAGGGGTTGCCCCAATTTTATATTTTTTTAACCAACAACAGGAGAAAGTCATTGCGGATTCAGGAGTGGGAGTGGAATATCTCGCCACTCCCAAATGTACTTTGGATGCCTTTATTGATTCGGTCCAGACAGTTTCTCCCAATAAAGAGTGGGATTTAGATGGTGTGGTCCAAACGGTGATCGACTTTTGGATGCGTAATCCGGATAAAATTGGCTATTGGAAAGGACGCTTAGAAGATGCAGGAGAGCAAAATTTATTAGTAGCTCGCGTGGCGGATTTGGGTTCATTGCGCGCTACATTTGAATCGATTCTCAACGATTAAGAAAGGATAAAGGCTGAAGTTCAACGTTCCGACGTGAGTCGTTATGCGGGTTGTTCA
>CAYUEH010000270.1:1688-3799 GCA_964442465.1 uncultured Laspinema sp.
AAGGATAAAGGCTGAAGTTCAACGTTCCGACGTGAGTCGTTATGCGGGTTGTTCAACGTCCCGACGTGAGTTGTTATGCGGGTTGTTCAACGTCCCGACGTGAGTTGTTATCCCCAGGAAGTCAAGGAACATTTCCTCCAACCCCCTAAATCGGAGGACTTTTGAGAAGCTGATCCGTGAGGGTTTTTGCATGAGTAGATCTACTCAACAAAACTCCTTCAGTTGAGAAAGGGGATGACAGGTGATACCGATCGCCCTGAAGCAATGATCGAGATCGCATTGAGTGTTCGATAAGAATCACGGCGAAACTATCAATCATGGCTGATAATGAATAGTATGAGGATAGGTGATGGGGAGAGTAACAGGATGAAATCAGGGATATTTGCGATCGCCGCATGGACAATCACAATCACGATGAGTGCCACAATGACAGCACCAGCAGTGGCTGAAAACCCAGAACACCTGAAACAGTTGCTCGAAACTAACCAGTGTCAGGGATGTGACTTGAGCGGAGTTAATCTAGCGGGTCAAAACTTACGCGGGGCGAACTTAGAGGGAGCGAACCTGAATGGGAGTAACTTAGAGGGGGCGAATCTAAATGAAGCCTATTTAGTGAATGCGGAACTGATGGATGCGTCATTACGCGGGGCGAGTTTGATAGCTGCCAGACTGCATGGGGCGAATTTAGAGAATGTAGACTTATCCCGGGCTAACCTCACACTAGCGGGGATGGTGATTGCGAATTTAACGAATGCGAATTTGCAATCGGCGAACTTAGTCGGTGCCAACCTAGAGAGTGCCGAACTGGTGGGAGCCAATCTTTATAACACTAGGCAGTCTGTGGGGAACGAGCTTCAGTTCAGTCTTCAAGATGGCGGACCCTATCCCTTTGATATCGCTGGGGTCAACCTGCGCGATGCCAACCTCACCGATGCGAACCTGATGGGTGCGAACCTGATGGCGTCGGATCTCACCGGGGTTCGGGTGAACTATGCCAATTTACAGCAGGCACAACTAGACGGTGCTAATCTGCCACAAGGCTTTACGATTTCTAAATTTTAAGGGGCGATCAGCGCAGGGTGCAGATTAAGCCCTGGGGAAATTGTGAGATAACAGAGACTTGAGAGTGATACAATCTCAAGTCTCTGTTTTTTATTGGGAAAGGTGGACGGTGAGGGTTTTGGGGACGAGAACCAGATTTTGGATTAAACCCGATCGCCCGTTAAATTGGGGATAGAGGTACTGCCATCGGGGGCGATCGCACCGCGCAAATCCGCCTGAGGGAACTTTGCATCAGAGATCTTCGCACCGAGTAAATTAGCCCCGAGGAGATTAGCGCCGGTGAGGTTAGCCCCAGTGAGGTTGGCATTCTCCAGATTGGCGCGAGAGAGGTCCGCACGAGTCAAGTCTGCGCCGCTCAAATCAGATCCACTGAGGTCCACCCCACTGAGTCTGGCCCCGGAGAGGGTGGCATTGACCAAGGAAGATTGAGGGCAAATCCAATAAACCCGGGCAAGGTGGGCATCGAACTCCTCGTCAAAGCAAGTATCCGGATCACAGAGAGTAGAACGGAAGTCCGCCTCACTTAAATCCGCTCCCCGGAGGTCAGCGGAACGGAGATCGGCGCGGTAGAGATAAGCTTGAGCGAGGTTGGCATAGGTGAGCTTGGTCCATCGCAGATCGGCTTTATAAAGATAGCCTCGGGATAAATCTGCATTCGGGGCGATCGCATAAGCATTTCTCCCGTTGGGGTCAAACCCGAGGGGAAACTGAGTCTGGCTATTATAGAGCGCATTAGAAATATCCGTAGCGCCCATATCTGCCCATCTCAAATCCGTACCTCGGAGGTCCGCCCCTTTCAGATAAGCCCCTCTGAGGTCGGCTCCTTTGAGGTCCGCCCCTCGAAAATCGGTCCGGCGGAGATAGGCGGAACTCAGGTTAATTTCCTGTAAGGTGGCATCGCGAAACACCCCTCGGCTGAGATTGGTCCCGCTCAGGTGCGCCTCAGACAGATTAACCTTGGAAAAGAGTCTTTCTCCTTGAGCATATTGGGTTAGCAGTTGATTAATATCCATGAGTGGTTTGTCCTTGGTCCTTTGTGGTTTGTCCTT
>CAYUEH010000270.1:3899-7420 GCA_964442465.1 uncultured Laspinema sp.
GTGGTTTGTCCTTGGTCCTTTGTGGTTTGTCCTTAGAAGCGTTCCCCAATCTGAAAGATAGCGCTGAGGTCCTGTTGATCGCTCACGGCAAATTCGAGACGGATGGGACCAAAATCCGTGAGTAAGCGCACCCCGAGACCGAAACCGAACCCATTGCCCGGTTTATTGCGGACTTCTGCCGGGTCGCCATAGACGGAATCGGCTGAACCGAGGTCGCTGGCAAAATCAGCAAAGACGGTGCCGCCTAAGGCGGAGGAATAGGGGATATCTAAGTCTTCAATGAGGGGGAAGCGATATTCTACGGTGCCTTGGATATAACTTTGTCCGGTGCCGATTTCGCTATCCTGATACCCCCGCACGGAGTCACTGCCGCCCAAATTAAAGGCTTGATAGGGAGGGACATCGCCGAGGATGGTTCCGCCTTGGAGGTTAAAGACAAAGGTTTGGTTTTGAAAGGGGACAAATTGGGTAAAACTGGCACTTAAGCGGTTGAACAGGATATCGGAACTGCCAACGGGGATGGATTGTTCGGTGGCGAGTTGAAAGCGATAGCCTTGGGTGGGCCATTCGGTGCTGTTTCGGCGGTCCTGGAGTACACCAAAGTTGACGGTAACGAGGGTATCGAGACCTTTTTCGCTGAAGGTGAGGGGATTGCCGAGACGATCGCTGGTGTAGAGGCGACTGGTAAAGGCGGAATTGCGAATGGCAACGCGCTGGTAACTGGCTCCTGTGGAGAGAACGATGCCGGTTGCGGTGACGGGTTGGTAGAAGGTGAGGCTCCCTCCGAGGCGATCGACCCAAGCTTCGTGGTTATGGATGAGATTGACTTCGCGATCGCCTTCAAGAAACTGGGATTCGGGCGATCGGGTATTAAATAAACGGAGTTGATACCCCGAATCGAAGGGTCCAGACTGTTGCCAAGGGTCGGTATAGCGAAAAATGGCCCCAATGGTGCGCTCACCGCCTTCCAGACGCAGATCTAGGGTTTGGTCATTTTCCCCTAGGTTGGACAGAATCAAGTCAAGGGTGCCATGAATCCCTTTAATTGAGCTATAGCGAGGTAAGGGAACGATCGCAAAATCCGGTTCTTCATCCAGTTCTTCTGGAAGAGTTTCCAGTTCTGGAAGCTGAGGTTGAGTCGGGGGATTTTGTCTCTGTTGGGAAATTCCCCGTTCTAAACCCTCGCCTTTTAAACCCTCTGCCGAATCAGATAGGGGGCTATCCTGGGAGGGGGTTGGAGGCAGCAACCAATCTGCTGCCGGGGGATAGAGGAATTGAAGATGGAAAGGGGTGGTTTCTGTCCCTTGTCCCCAAGCGGGGAGGCGAGTGATGAAAAGGGCAGAAGTGGCTCCTAGCACCAAGGCTAGGGCTTCTAGGGATTTATACAAGATGATATTCGCGGTCATGCCGTTGACTCCCACAGACTCCAGGATGGTGTCAGGTTGCTCGATCTCCAGAACGAGCAACCTGACTAGATAACGCAATGATTGGGGTCGGTGGAAGAAATACCGGGCGGTTTTGCACCCCAACCGATCGCCAAATCTCCTCTATCTTAGGCATTTGTGGGACCGGCGATCGCATTGGGGGGATTGCTTGTTTTTTTTATTGATGAGGGAATCGTGACAGAAGGGCGATCGCCCTAGTGAACTCAGGCGGTTTACAAATGATGGTGTCCGTCGGGAAGAATGGTATTGTGGAGATTCGCACCATTGAGATTGCTGTTCCAGAGATTTGCGCCGATTAAATTCGCCTCAGTTAAATTAGCTCCCCCAAAATCAGCAGCAATCAGGTTGGCACTGCTCAGGTCTGATGCTTGTAGATTTGCGCCGACAAAGCTGGTACTGACGAGATCTGCACCGGAACAATCAGTGTTTGATAGATTGGCATTCATGAAGTCGGCCTTATTCAGGCTGGCTTTCCACAAACTGGCCCTTTGCAAATCCACGCCGTTTAAATCCGCTTGACCCAGTTGAGCCAACATCAGATTCGCACGAATCAGTACGGCATCACTGAGATTAGCTTTTTTCAGGAGAGTTGCAGTCAATTTAGCATCGGTTAAATTGGCTCCACTGAGATTGGCCCCATTGAGATTAGCGCGACCTAAATTAGCATCAGTCAGGTTAGCCCCTGCGAGGTTAATTTCGGGCAACTGAGCGCGATAGAGGTAACAACGGCGCAGATCTACGCCGGGGAAATCTCGTTCTCCTTCTCTGTAGCGATTGAGAAGTTCATCAGTATCCATGAGATTTGTTCAAGAGTGATAGGACAGAAAAAATGAGAAGATAACAGCCCTGATTTCCCCTGATTTTGCCCTAAGTTGCGAGGGTAAGATCCGACCTGGTTGCTGGGATGCCGTCACAGGATCAACCCTTGACTGTACCCTTTCTCAGAATAAAGCCGCCCACAACCTGCCTTGTGCTTTAGTGCTGAAGATCGATGCCTTCGCTCACAGCGCCCGGACATTTTCTTGAGGACCAGCAAGTGTGGACGGCTAACACCCAAAATAAATATACGGCGATCGCCGTTTTAATTAACGATAACGTCTCTTGCGTCGCGCAGCACTGGCTTTGCGTTTACGCTTTTCCTGCGGGGTTTCAAAATGGCGACGGCACTTAACATCTGCGAGGATCCCCGCTCGCGAGACTTGCCGTTTAAAGCGACGTAAGGCAGATTCAATGCCTTCGCTTTCTCCTACTAAAACTTGGGTCATTCTTACTCCTTTTACTAGAGGTCCATTGGCTGTGAGATAGCCTCAAGTCAGAACTTTACAGTTCTTATTTTACTTGAGGCCAGCAAAAATTGCGGCCTATCTGTATTATGCCCTAACAGGGTTGACGATAGCCCGCACGCCAGGGTGAGTATCTAATATCAAAGTGTGCAGATGAGGAGATGTCCTAGGGAAATGATGCTAGATGATTTTCACCATCCCTCGATCATGCTATTGATTAGGTTCGGGAGAATTATCTGTAACCGCCACCGCCTCCGCCGCCGTAACCACCACGTCCACGGTTACCACCGCCACCGCCGCCGCCGCGTTTGTTATCCTCGCGGGGTTTTGCTTTATTTACCTTGAGATCTCGCCCCATCCACTCAGCGCCATCAAGCGCTTCAATGGCAGCGGTTTCTTCTGCATCGGATTCCATTTCAACAAAACCAAAGCCTCGTGGACGCCCCGTTTCCCGGTCCGTGGGAAGGTTAACTCGTTTCACCGTACCATATTCAGCGAAAACGCTGTTTAGGTCTTGTTCGGTGACATCGTAGGATAGATTGCCTACATAAATCGACATGGAAAGCCTCCAAAAGTTTAAGGGGATTCAGTTTCATCAGAAGTACCTGCCGACGAAGCCGATTCGGATTGATCCGGAGGCAATTCTGGAGCAAATAGCAAAACTCATTACTGAATCAGATTTTTCTTCACTACTTTAACACACTGCCCCAAGGTCGGTGAGTGTTTTTGTTTAGGGAAATTATTAAAGAGATGGGGGGATGGGTTTTTAGGTCATTTGTCCTTTGTCCTTTGT
>CAYUEH010000271.1:0-7404 GCA_964442465.1 uncultured Laspinema sp.
GTTCAACGTCCCGACTTCAGTCGTTCCAAAGTTGCGCGATCGCCCAAGTTTCTGAGTTCATGGGGACAACCCGCTGAGTTTTGGACCCGGAAACGACTAAAGTCGTTACTACGAACATGAAGAACGCGCAGGGTTTTGGACCCGGAAACGACTGAAGTCGTTACTACGAACATGAAGAACGCGCAGGGTTTTGGGCCCGGAAACGACTGAAGTCGTTACTACGAAAATGAAAAACGCGCAGGGTTTTGGACCCGGAAACGACTGAAGTCGTTACTACGAACTTGGGAGATAACGCCTGAAGGCGTTACTACGAACATTAGAGAATGACTTCAGTGACGATCGCACAAGTGGGTGCGACAAAAGGTGACGGCAGTAGATAAATCATTGGTTTGGTGGGGATAGGCGACTGGGGGGCGATCGATGAGGATGAGTTTGATTCCTAGTTCTGTTGCCAGTTGGCGTTTGATGGGTTCTCCGCCTGGGGTCCCTGATGCTTTGCTGACGACTAGGGTAATTTGCCAATGTTGCCAGAGTGCTCGTTCTAATTCTAAGGACATTGGGGGGCGGATTCCGATGAGGCGATCGGGGGTGAATCCGGCAGCGAGGGCCGCTTCTAGGGAGGCGACTGCCGGAAGTACCCGCGCATACATCAGCGATCGCGACTGCCAGGGTTGAAACAAATGTAATGTGCGATAACCCGTGGTCAGTAATACTCGCTCTCCGGCTAAATATTCTCCCTCAATTAAGGTTTCAAAGCTGGGTAAGCTCAAAATTTTGTCATGATTAATAGCTTTCTTATTTGTAGTATGTGAGCTACTTACCGACTTTCGCTCATAACGCAAGTAAGGCAAGCTATACTTATGGGCGGTTTTGATAGCTAGTTGTGAGATGTTTACGGCGTATGGGTGGGAGGCGTCTAGGATAGCAATGATATTGTGTAAAGTGAGAAAATCTTGAAGACCATCGCCCTCTAACTGACCGACCCACACTTGCAGCAGGGGAACAGACGGATAAAGCGATCGCGCGGATTCCGTGGTGACTGAAATCGTACAGGGGAGGTGATTTAAAGCCAGAATTTGAGATAATTCCCGGCTTTCACTGGTACCGCCAATCAGCCAAATCGAGGGAGTTACGGTCATAAATCGGGGCTGGAAAAATTGCAGATCACGTCTGATGTTGAAGGGGAGCCCGACGGGGCGGGCTTTGTAGTTGCACCCAATCGGGGGTTAGATGGGGCTATTCAAATTTAACTTTATACATGGAAAACAGCTTTCCTTCTGATCGCTTCAGGATTTTGCAGCCGGATGTTTTAATCAGTTTTTCCCATTCTGTGATGGGTTCTAAAAACACCTCAGTGCCGAGATACATTTCTAAAATTCCCCAATTTTCTGCCAGAATTGCTTCAGGGTTGACCACATCAAAAACAAAAGAACCGTCTGGTTTTAAAACCCGCTGCACTTCGGCGAGGACATCAGTCCAATAGGCTAAGGGATAATAGCAACTAAACCCGGTGGCGATCGCCAGATCGAAAGCATCTTCCCCATAACTGAGACGATGGGCGGGTCCTAAACAGACCCCTTTAAACAACTTAGAATTCAATTGGGGACCCCGAGAATTGAGGGCATCTCGCGCCACGGTACTGATTTCTTGACCATAAAAATAAGCCCCCCAATCTCGCCAAGGATAGACCAAGAAACTGACCCCACAGCCAATATCCAGACAGCGCTGATTTTTTTTAGGTTTAGCAATGTCCCAGAAGGGAGAAACTACAGACCCTTGTAACGCACCGGAAACGCGATCGTGAAAAATCGGCATCGACTCCACTTCGGGGGGAAGTTCAATCGGGTCCCCCTGATACTCCTGATTAAAGCGAGACGCCACAGGAGAAAGCCGAGTTTGCCAAGGGTCGGACCCTAAGAAATCGGCATCTGGTGGACTACTATTTGGAGCTTTAGACATGAACCATTATCCCTAGGATTGGCCTGATTATTGTACCCATTTGGATGGGGAGTCACTGCGAGATTAGCGACCCTTGAGGGCCTTGGTAAAATTCTTGCGATAAGACTTATTAACCACTAAAACGGGCCACAAGAGGGTTAAGTACAGACGACCCTCGGTAAAATTGGTCCGTCTAAAGCCCTTCCAGAACTTCCAACCTCCGGCAGCATACAGAACCAGGAAGGCTAAACCTACTAACTGCATCATCGTTTTTAGTCCCCTAAGCATTAATGGTGGATTTTAGGCCGCCAAGGGGTTTATTGACCGTTGGGCGACCTAGAGAGCAATTTTTAAGAGCGGTCAGATGAATTGCTTCTATCTCTAAGGTTACTCGATCGCACTCTTATGCTGCTACTTTTGGCAATTGTAGGGTGGGCAGTGCCCACCTTACTGTCGGTGGGCACTGCCCACTACAATTGCTGAGTGGGACCCGAATTCGAGAGGAATTTGCGCCATAGCGGGAGTAGAATCGGGTGAATTTCGGGCGGTTTGTGATCTCAGTGGCAGAGTTGGAGCGCGTTTTGTGGTATCGGTGAGAAAGAGTATCAAGAGGAGCGATCGCAATTTAGGGAGAAGAGAAGATTTTTGCTGGCTCCCTCAACAATCCATCTGCCGTTAACAAGAGCGCTTGTCGAGTCATGGAAAAAAGCATTGAGATTAATCCCCTCCCCACGAGTCATCGGAAGGGATTAGGAAGAAAACAAAACCCAGGGGAGGATCCGCCATCGGTGGACATTGGGAGGAATTTGTGGTGTGGGATAGAAACGGCGATCGCCCGGAATTCATGGGATGGGATCCCAACATCTATCCCGAGGATGGAGACAGGGTACTACCCTTTGCACAACGATTAAATCTGTACCGCAAACAGAAAGCCGCCCACGACACCCATGAAAACCCAATCAACAGCGCGAAACCGAGGGCAACCCCTCCCCTCCCACACAGGTTCAAAGAGAGGATAGAGGTCAAGGCGATCGCTCCTGAAGCGGTCAATCTGTGCGAGTGGCATAAGATACTAGAGTACGACAAAGGCTTGCACATTATGAACAGTAATGATGCAACAGCCCCATAAAATAAAAACGATCAAGGAGGAATTATGCGAGCAGTGCTCATGGCAGGCGGTTCGGGAACCAGGCTCAGACCCCTAACCTGCGACTTACCCAAACCGATGGTCCCCATACTGAATCGACCCATCGCCGAACACATCGTCAATCTCCTCAGACGGCATCATATCACCGAAATTATTGCCACCCTGCATTATCTGCCGGACGTCATGCGAGATTACTTCCAAGACGGCAACGAATTTGGGGTGCAAATGACCTATGCCGTGGAAGAGGATCAACCCCTGGGAACCGCTGGATGCGTCAAAAATATTGCCGAACTGCTGGATGAAACCTTCTTAGTCATTAGCGGCGACAGTATCACCGACTTTGACCTCACCGCAGCGATTAAATTCCATAAAGAAAAAGGATCCAAAGCCACCTTAGTATTGACCCGAGTTCCCAACCCCGTCGAATTTGGGGTCGTGATTACCGATGATCAACTACGAATTCAGCGATTTTTAGAAAAACCCTCAACCAGTGAAATTTTTTCCGATACGGTCAACACCGGCATTTATATCCTAGAACCGGAAGTCCTAGATTATTTACCCGCCAATCAAGAAAGCGACTTTTCCAAAGATTTATTTCCCCTATTGCTGGAAAAAGGCGACCCCATGTATGGCTATATCGCCGAAGGGTACTGGTGTGATGTCGGCCACTTAGACGCCTATCGGGAATCGCAATATGATGGTCTCTTGGAAAAAGTCAAACTAGACTTTGCCTACGAATTGCGATCGCCCGGATTATGGATCGGTCAAAACACCTTTATCGACCCCAGCGCCAAAATCGAAACCCCCGTCGTCATTGGGAATAACTGCCGCATCGGGGCTAGGGCCAAACTCGAATCCGGCACCGTCCTGGGGGATAACGTCACCATCGGGTCCGATGCCGACCTCAAACGACCCATCGTCTGGAATGGCGCAATCATCGGCGATGAAGCCCATTTAAGAGCCTGTGTTGCCGGTCGGGGCGTCCGAGTGGACCGCCGCGCTCATGTCCTAGAAGGGGCCGTCGTCGGGTCCCTCTCCACCGTCGGAGAAGAAGCCCAAATCAGTCCCGGAGTGCGCGTCTGGCCGAGCAAAAAAATCGAATCCGGTGCGACCCTCAACATTAATTTAATTTGGGGTCAAGCGGCCCAACGGAATCTCTTCGCCCAGCGTGGAGTCTCCGGACTGGCCAATATTGATATCACCCCGGAATTTGCGGTGAAATTAGGGGCCGCTTACGGGTCTACCCTCAAACCCGGGGCCAGCATTACCGTATCCCGAGACCAACGCAGCATCTCCCGCATGGTTTCCCGGTCCTTAATTGCCGGATTGATGTCCGTCGGCACCAATGTCCAAAACTTAGAAGCAACGGCGATACCCGTCGCCCGCTATATCGTCCCGACTCTATCGGTGGAGGGCGGACTTCATGTCCGATTGCACCCAGAACGCCCGGATTCCTTGCTGATTGAGTTCTTTGACAACAAAGGCATCAATATCTCCAAGGCGCGGGAGAAGAAAATCGAGGGGGCCTATTTTAAGGAAGATTTTCGCCGCGCCCAGATTCAAGAAATTGGCAATATGGCGTACCCCAGTCAAGTGCTGGATTTGTACAGTACCGGGTTTGAAAAACACCTGAATGTAGAAGCGATTCGATATAGCAACTCCAAACTGGTCATCGATTACGCTTACGCCGTATCCGGGGCGGTGTTACCCCAGCTTTTAGCCAAATTTGGCTCCGATGCGGTGGTTCTGAATGCCAGTTTGAGTCAGATGGCCCCCGTCAATGAAGAACGGGAGAATTTGCTGCTGCAACTCGGCCAGGTGGTGGAGGCCCTCCATGCCAATTTTGGCGCACAAGTCTCGGCAAACGGGGAATTGTTGATTTTGGTGGATGAAAGCGGCAGTCCCATCCGAGGGGAGTTGTTAACGGCGGTAATGGTGCACATGATTTTGACCACGAACCCCCGCAGTACCGTGGTAGTGCCGGTTCATGCATCCTCCGCAGTTGAGCAGATTGCTCGTCGTCATGATGGCAAGGTGATTCGCACTAAGGCGAATCCTACGGCGTTAATGGAAGCTTGTCATACGAATCCCAATGTGGTGTTAGGCGGCAGTGGGGATATGGGCTTTATTTTCCCTGAATTGCATCCGGGATTTGATGCGATGTTCTGTATTGCCAAGGCGATTGAGATGCTGACGGTTCAGGAGCAATCCCTGGGACAGGTTCGTTCGGAGGTTCCGCGAGTTTGTCATAAAACTCTGACGGTCCGCTGTCCTTGGACGGTGAAGGGGGCGCTGATGCGTCATTTGGTGGAAACTCACCCAGCGGATAATTTGGAGTTGATCGATGGGGTGAAGATTTTCGATCGCCCTCATGATGATAGTTGGGTGTTGATTCTGCCCGATGCCGGTGAACCAATGGTCCATATTTTCGCCAACAGCAGCGATCGCGAGTGGGTTGATGCCTCGTTGATGCAGTACCGCAAGTATGTTCAGGATTTTGTTCAGGAACAGGAAGGCGGCGAGATGAGCATGAGCGCGGATAATTAAGGCAGCGACGGGTTTTATGGTATTTTAGGAGACGCCCATAAGGGCGTCTTTTTCTGGCGATCGCCTCACCTCTGCTCTCGGGATAATCCCCGGAGTGGGTAGGACAGGGACTCCAAAGACCGATATAATGAAGCAATTGTAGGGTGGGCACTGCCCACCTTTCCCTACGGTGGGCAGTGCCCACCCTACAATTAACTGTTAGATGTTTTGTCTGATTAAGTTCTAGTTAACACAACAGAGATTATGAATAATTGCATTTTAATGGCACAAATCATTCAAGAACCGCAATTGCGCTATACCAGTGACAATTTAGCGATCGCCGAAATGTTGGTGGAGTTTCCCAGTTATCGGCAAACCGATCCACCGGGTCATTTAAAGGTGATTGGATGGGGAAATTTTGCTCAAGAACTTCACAGTAACTATCGCGTGGGCGATCGCGTGGTGATTGAAGGGCGATTGAGCATGAATACTGTGGAACGTCCCGAAGGATTTAAGGAAAAACGGGCTGAATTAGTCGCACAACGCATCCACAGTTTAGGCGAACAAACTGAGGGTGCATCTTCCCCGGGTAAGGCAACTCCCGCCACCAATGTGGTAGCCTTAGAATCGCGCAGATCCACCGCCCCGGCTGCAACGGACAAAGGGCGATCGCCTGCCGCACATACCCCCACCCCCTCGGAACCCACCACCGCATCCAGGGTCTCTCCTCCCCCAGCAAGAACCTCTTATCAACAGCCACCCGTTGATGACCCAGAGGATGAAATTCCGTTTTAGTCTAAAGTTTTAGTCTAAGGGATTTCCATAAAAAAACTTCTGCATTAGAAGTTTTGCAGAATTGGAAAAGCCCCCGGTGGAATTAAACATTTATCCCCCTCCCGTCCCCCTTCCCAAGGGGGACGGGAGGGGGATAATCAGGGGGGGGAAAGGGGGATCTCTCCTAGAATATTTTATTTTTTGGAGTTCCCTAAATCGGTTTCTCTCACAATTGGTCCAATTCATTCAAGACTTACCCATTTGGGGAAGGCAAACCCTAAATAATGTAGAGGCGAGAAAGCGAATCGCCTCTACATTAGACATCTTGCAAAATAATGGACTGATCCCCCCAACCCCCCTTAAAAAGGGGGGGCTTTAGAGAGTTCTACAAGATGTCTATTAGACATCTTGCAAAATAATGGACTGATCCCCCCAACCCCCCTTAAAAAGGGGGGCTTTAGAGAGTTCTACAAGATGTCTATTATTTAGGGTTCAATGTTATCAATTGCATAAAAGCCCCCCTTCTTAAGGGGGGTTGGGGGGATCAATCCGAATTCTGGCCCGAGAAATTGAAGCCCTTAAAATTACCCCATAAAGTGCTAAAGCCTTAAGTACAACAGCATACCCATGAAAGTCTTTACAGGGGATTGCCTGCAACTTTTAGAACAGATTCCCGATGAATCCGTTAATGCTATTTATCTGGACCCGCCCTTTTTCACCGAAAAAACCCATAAACTCAAAACCCGAGATGGCAGCAAAGAATTCTCCTTTGATGACTTGTGGGGTTGCCATAAAAAATATGCAGAGTTTCTTTATAAGAGATTTGTGCAATTACATCGGGTTCTCAAATCTTCCGGCAGTATTTTCATCCATTGCGATGCCACCGCCAATTACCTGATTCGGTCCCTGTTAAATGAAGTATTTGGACCGGACCAGTTTCGGTCTGAAATTATTTGGCATTAGAAGCGATGGTCTAATTCTAAAAAAGGATTATTACCCGCCCATCAAACGATTTATTT
>CAYUEH010000272.1:0-7400 GCA_964442465.1 uncultured Laspinema sp.
TTCAAGAACCCGTAGCTGAAGAAGCGGCAATTCAAGAACCCGTAGCTGAAGAAGCACCAGAGGAAACTTCGGTTGCTCAAGAGGAAGTCTCTGCAGTTACCGAAGAATAAATCTCGCCGAATCTGGCGATCGCCGGATCTTCAATCCCTGAGACTGGGTTCGGGGAGTAACGGATTAGACTTCTAACTTGATTCAGAAGCAATCCCCCCGTCCCTGGTTCACTCAACTTTGCTCCCTCATCACCGCTCCCTCCTTTGTAACCCGTCGGAACAAAAATTACCCTTGAGTTGCCCTGACGGACGCAATCTATCAAGGGGGGAGTTTTGAACTGAGGCGAGGGATGCATTCAGTCTAGTTAATACGAGGGAATCTAAAAAACCACCAACTCTTTCTTCCCTTTCTTCCCTTTCTTCCCTTTCTTCGGGGAAAATAGGCTGGCTTGCGGCCCCAACATCCCCGGTTAATTATCACCGTCACAGGAGACTAAAGACATTGACCACCATTCAGTGTCGAGATATCAAATTCGAGCATATTGAGGCAGTCATCTTTGATAAAGACGGAACCTTAGAAGACTCCGAAGATTTTTTACGACTCTTGGGACACAAGCGATCGCGCATCATCGACGCTCGGGTTCCCGGCACCGGAGACCCTCTCCTTATGGCCTTTGGCCTCATGGATAACACCCTCGACCCCACTGGCTTACTCGCCGTCGGCAGCCGAGGCGAAAACGAAATTGCGGCAGCCGCTTACATTGCTGAAACGGGACGCGGTTGGCTCGACTCTTTAGAAATTGCTCGGGCCGCATTTGATGAAGCCGATGAGTTCTTCAAAAAAAATGCCACCCCTTCCCCCTTATTTGTCGGCTGCCTAGAGGCGATCGTCAATCTTTCCCAGGCGGGACTCAAACTGGGCATTCTCTCCGCCGCCAGTACCGAACGAGTCCAAGCCTTCGCGCAACATTATCAACTCGACAGCTATCTTCAACTGCAAATGGGAGTGGATTCGGGACCCAGTAAACCCGACCCCGCTCTTTTTTTACAAGCTTGCCAGTCCCTCGGTGTCGAACCGGGGGTCACTCTGATGGTGGGGGATTCCCCTGCCGATTTTCAGATGGCAAAACGTGCCGGTGCCGCCGGTTGTATCGGGATTAGCTGGCGTCCGGCCTCTTCGGATCGCCTCGCTGGTGCGGATGTGGCGATCGCCTCTTTAGACGAAATCCTCATTCAATCTTGAAACATCCGGTTGCCAGCCTCAGACTAAGATAGTTTAACGATCGTTATCCAGATCCCAGGAGGACTTAACGTTGACTCGTCGCTACTTATTTACCTCAGAGTCCGTCACCGAAGGACACCCCGATAAAATCTGCGACCAGATTTCTGACACGATTCTCGACGCCTTGCTTACCCAGGACCCCAAAAGTCGGGTCGCCGCCGAAGTCGTCGTCAACACCGGCTTAGTTCTGATTACCGGGGAAATCACCTCCCAAGCCCAAGTAAACTTTGTCCAAGTCGCCCGGAAAAAAATTGCGGAAATTGGCTACACTGATGCCGAAAATGGCTTCTCTGCCAATAGCTGCTCTATCCTGGTAGCCCTTGATGAACAATCTGCTGATATCGCTCAAGGGGTTGACCAAGCTCAAGAAACCCGGGAACAGATGAGCGAAGAAGAACTCGATGCGATCGGTGCCGGGGACCAAGGGTTAATGTTTGGCTTTGCCTGCAACGAAACCCCCGAACTGATGCCGATGCCGATTTCCCTGGCTCATCGGATGTCTCGCCGACTGGCAATGGTCCGCAAAAACGGTGAACTGCCTTATCTGCGTCCCGATGGCAAAACCCAAGTCACGGTGATTTATGAAAATGGCGTTCCCGTTGGCATTGATACGATCTTGATTTCCACTCAGCACACTCCAGGGATTGGAGACATTACCGACAACCGGGCAGTGCAAGCCAAAATCAAGGAAGATGTCTGGGAACGAGTAGTTCAACCTTGTTTTAATGACCTCCAGGTGAAACCTGACGCGAACACCCGCTTTTTGGTGAATCCCACAGGTAAATTCGTCATTGGCGGACCCCAAGGGGATTCGGGCTTAACGGGGCGCAAAATTATCGTGGATACTTACGGCGGATATTCCCGTCATGGGGGGGGTGCATTTTCTGGGAAGGACCCCACAAAGGTAGACCGCAGTGCGGCCTATGCTTGCCGGTATGTGGCCAAAAATATTGTAGCGGCTGGTTTGGCCGAGAAATGCGAAGTTCAAATTAGTTATGCGATCGGGGTCGCCCGCCCGGTGAGTCTGACGATTGAAACTTTTGGCACGGGTAAGGTGGATGAAGATAAGTTGCTAGAAGTGGTTCAGAAGAATTTTGAACTGCGTCCGGCAGGGATTATCCAATCCTTTAATTTGCATCGTCTGCCTGGGGAACGAGGCGGTCGTTTTTACCAGGATGTCGCGGCTTATGGTCATCTGGGGCGCACGGACCTAGATTTACCTTGGGAAGCCACGGATAAGGTGCAATTGCTCAAAGATGCGTTGCTCCCTGCTGCGGCCTCGGTGTGAGGCAGAGGTGGGCAGCGATGTTCCCTCGATCAATGTGAGGGAATATCAGTAAGCTCGTGAGAAACCCGGTTTTTGCAAAAACCGGGTTTCTGAATTAAGGGCTGCTCACACAACGAGCATCGCAAAAAAAATAGGGGGGAGGGGGTCAGCAATTCTCATTTTGACCCGCATCCTGTCCAAGATGCCAAATCTTGAACGAAGGAATGGGGCTTTCAAGAAGCACTCTTGAGACTGTTCTCAATAAGATTGAGCAAAATTTCCATAATGAGAATTGCTGGGAGGGGGTTGCTTTTTTTGACTCAGTACAATATTATATTTATAATTCGAGTGGTGACTTTAATAAAATTTTGCAAAAGCCTCCCATTATAAAATGAATTTTAACAGAGTCAATCCCCCTTGTCTAGTCTTTAATCCCTTTTTTTAGGAAAATCTCTGAACCCGAGGGCCTCGGGACTGAAAAGAAGGGACTCCTGACAGATTTCCTCCTCCAGGGGCAGATCTGAAATTGCGAAACTCTCTTCAATAGGGTACGCTTGCTGTGGATCGCAAAAGGGAGAAATGGCTCAGTGCTTAAGCTCGTCACCTTACCAGTGCTTTCTGTTTTAGTTCTGACGACGGGTTCAGTGCTGCAAGCACAACCTGTACCGGAGGGGGTTACACCAAAATTTCCGCCCCCCGTCACCACGGTGTTACCTGGGGAGATCAGCGGGGTGTTGCTGATTGATACCCGCGCTGATGCCTGGAATGGCTTAAATCGGTTTATTGACCTCCCGCCTGGGTTTTCTGGGCCGGGATTTTTGCCCTATATTCCGGCAGAGGTGAATTTTGCCCGGGATATCCAACCCTGGTTGGGAGATTGGACGGCGATCGCCTTGATGCCAGGAGGAGAAGGGACCGGGAGGGCGTCTCTCCAGGAGAATGCGGTGATGGTGGCCCCCATTCAGAACCCGAACCGGATTCCTAATTTTGTGGCTCAATTGAGTGCGATTCAGGGACAGCCTCGGGAACGTCAGTTTCAGGGGGTGACCCTGTTAGAATGGCCGGGGCCAAATATGGCGAGGGAAGAGGGGAAGGCTCACGGACTCGGACAAAGCGGGCCGATCGCCTTAAATCCCTTTTCAGCTTTTAAACAGAGCAAATGGCTCAAAGGGTTGCCAGTATTGGCACAGACGCGGCCAATTCTGCCCGATTCTATCCCGAGTGCCCCAGGGCAACCCGTCCCGAGGCCCCCGGGAGTCCCCGCCCCAGAAGTCCAGGGAACCTCCGGTTTGGCGATCGCGATTGTTCCGGGATATGTGGCGGCAGCCCAAAGTAGCGCCCCCTTGGAACATTGGATTTTAACGAAAGACACGAGCAATAGTTTAGCCAGGGACCCTCAGTTTCAGCGGACCTTAGCGCATCCGGAAGCGGGCCGATCGGTGGTGATGGGTTATGGCAATTTTCCCCAACTGGCCCAACTTTCAAGCGCTTCTCCCCTGTTGACGCGGTTGGTTCCTCTACCCGCTTCTGGGGAGAACAATCCGGCAGGGGGTGAGTTGGGGACTCCCTACAGTGCGATCGATTTGATGGTGTGGATGGAACCCCAAGGGATCCGCGCTCAGTCTCGGGGGTTTTACAAAACCCCCGAGACTGAACCCCTGGCGGCAGCGACCCCAAACCCAATGACGGCGAGACTTCCGGCATCCACCTATTTCACCTGTGGCGGCAGTCTGAATTGGTGGCAGGCGATCGGACCGCTTTTGGGTCAAACCCTCCTCACTTTCCCCGGGTTGGATCAAATCCCGGAGTTCACTCAATCCACCCTGGGTTTAGATGGGACACAAGATATCCTCCCCTGGATGGATGGCGAAATGACCGCTTTTGTTTTTCCCACCAATCGGGGCTTTTTCCCCATAATGGATGAAACCATGACATTAGGAATGGGATCGATGATTGAAACGAGCGATCGCCCGAGTGCGGAACGTCTATTAACGGAACTCGATGAACGGATTGCCAATCAATTGTCTGGGGCGATTACCATTACTCGTCATCAAATTAATGAAACCTCTGTCACCAGTTGGGAGGTAATCAACGCAGATGGGAGGACAGAAAGTGTATTAGCTCATGGGTGGATTTCTGAGAATACCCTAATGATGACAACGGGACTAGGACCGTTCCAAGAACTTGCTTTGCAACCCTATCAAAGTCTCGCCAATGCTTTTAATTTCCAAGCGGCTTTAGAACCCTTACCTCAAGCTAACCTGGGCTATTGTTATCTGAATATGGGGGCTGTCTTGGCCTGGGTGAATACGTTTGTACCGCCGTCCATTAATGCTTCATCTGAAGGTCAGATTGTTTTGAATAGTTTGGGTAAAATTAGGAGTTTAAGTGGAACGGGTGTTTCTCGGAATACTCATGTTCAATGGGATTTATTGATGCTGTTATCTCCGCGTTCCTAGGTGGACATCGGATGAGAGTGCAGCAAGAGTGAGTTGGAGTGACGGGCCAAGATTTAGTTTCCGATGCTGCGATCGCCATTCCATCGCCAGGACCTCAATCCCTTAGTTTGCCGATGAACTGGGTTGATCACTTTTTTGATAAATCCGCAACGAGACGTGAACAAGAGGCATCTCTGGTAAGGGATAATTCAGGAAAAAGTTCAAGAGGATTGTCTATTAGTAGTAACGTGGGTCTGGGAACAAACACCACCGGGTGATTTTCTCTTGCTCCTTGGGGTCGGATTCAGATCAACTATAAACTCATGGATATTCAATCCGGCTGACAAAAGCGAGAATAAGGGGTGACAGATTCAAACGGTTATTCAAAAAATCTCCGATAGCTTTTTGTTAAGAAAAGAAGATATTTTTTGATAAATAACTATCTCTAATCTGATTATTTTATTAGTTTTAAAATATCTAACTTTAGAATCAGTAAAAAATACGGGAGAAAATGTAGTAACATAAGAGTGACCTGTTTTCACAGAGATTGTCGGTTTTCTGGAATCTTTCCAGGAACAAAAAACTGGTAGAGAAAATCCTCTAATACCAATATAGTCAACTTTGCAAAACAGACAAGTCTGAAGTGTTGTATCAGGAGTACGTGGATGAACATAACCTCTGGGTTCGATATTAATCAAAGATTCTCCTTTGTGGTGAAACAGTTTCAGGGGATCTGGAAAAGAGCTTTATCCCTAGGACTGGCAATGGTTTTAGCTGTCACGGCGGCAGCTACTATAAATTGTGACAACGCGATGGCGGTAGAGAGAATCATCCTCATGTACGGCGATTCCCGCGAGACTATCTCGATTGGTGACTTACGTCGCTTTGTTCGAGAAGGTATGGAACCCGCCGAATTTCGCACCCGGTTGGGTATCATCGAGCGCGATATTGACGCATTACGATTTGCATTGGGTCAGGAAATTCCCGTTTCCCAGGAATTCTTGAGACGGATTCTCAGCAGTACGATCGGTCAATTTATTCTCACCCGTCTGGAACCTGTTCTGGGTATTACAGTGGAACAAAATGTTAATCAAGTCATCGACGCCTTCGTTTCTGCCGCATCGAACGATAGCTTTACCCTCCTGGAATTGCTAGAAAACTATCCAGAACAACAGTTGAGCGTCAGTGGTCCGCTGTTAGAAGAAGGCTATGAACGAATTAGTTTCTTGGCGACGGATGTTCTGGCGATCGCCCAAGTCGTCGAAACCTATTTAGCGGACGTCATTTGTGAAGACGGATTGTTTGGCTCGGATTTTGATAGCAAACCCGTCCCCGAACTTTTCACCGGATCTAAGTCGAATAACTTAGGGTGGTCTAAATAAACTCAACTCAATTTATAGCGACCCTTGCGTGCCGTTTGGCAATGGACGATGGCGGCCCCCAACCCCTTTTGGAGAAAGGGAGAGGGGGAGCCGATCCCGGTGTCAAAATGATTTAGACTCGCTATATAGAGGCAGAGTGACTGCCTCTATTTCATGCTTCATCAGCCGATAATTTGGGTCGGGTGAAGCCAGCAACAAGGGTGAAAAATCCTTCAGGAGCGATGCCATGAAAATACAAATCAAAACCTTTGTCACCAGTCTGAGTCAGTTACCCAAAAAATGGGTCAAATTTATAGCAATCAGCCTCGTTGTTTTTCTGACAAGTCTTTCATTCGTGGTGTTTACACCTTCCCCAGCAACCGCCTCTCAAGTGGTGGTTCTGACTTATGGTCCCCAGCGAATTGCCATTCCCATGGTGGAACTAGAGGAATTTGGGAGAACCGGAGAAGCATCTCGGGTGATCCGATTTTTGACGGGAATTGCCAATGTTGATCGGGATCTATTTCGGACCGTTTTAACCCAGGAAATTCCGGCGAACGTCCGAGTTTTAGACCGTTCCCTCAACTTTATCGTGGGAGAATTATTCCTCTACGAGATCAGTCAAGCCATTTATCCCCCCTCTCGTCGAAAAGGGATTGAAGGGTTGCGATCGAGTTTGGTTCTTTCTGCTGCGGATGATAGCCGAGTTTCCTTGCTAGAAATTCTGCGAAAATATCCGGCTCAACGGGTTGAAATCGATGCTAGAAAGCTGAATCAAACTTATGGACAGGTCCAATTTTTGGTAGAAGGAGCAGAGAAAACAGTCCAATTTCTTCGAGAAACTGTAGGGGATATTATTTGTTAAGCAATCGGTGCTGTCTTGCCCATGAAGGTGATCCAATCGGGCCATCACAGCCCGAGAGGGCTAAAATCTTAAAAAATTGAATCCCTTCTCAAAAGCCGACTTGTTCTATTGTTTAAGAATCAGTCGGCTTTTGGCGATCGCCTCTCATACGGAATGCGGTTGGAATAGGTCTTGAAAAACAAGTTGAGCAATTGTAG
>CAYUEH010000273.1:0-1945 GCA_964442465.1 uncultured Laspinema sp.
ACAATCAACTGCGAATTGCCCCAGATGTGATGGTCGCCTTTGGACCTCCCAAAGGTGACCGGGGATCTTATCTGCAATGGCAAGAAGACAACATCCCTCCCCAAGTCGTCTTTGAAATCTTGTCTCAAAATAGTACATTACCGGAAATGACAAAAAAACATGAATTTTATCAACGCTATGGCGTCGAAGAATACTATATCTATGACCCAGACAAAATTGAATTAGAAGGTTGGATTCGTACCGAGAATCAACTCACCCGCATCGAACCCATGATTGGATGGATTTCTCCTCGATTGGGCGTGCGATTTGAAATGCCCGAGTCCGGGTTAGAAGTGTACAGTCCCGATGGTCGAAAATTCTGCACTTATGTTGAATTGTACAACGAAGTCGAGCGCGCCAGAGAACGCACCCAACAAGCCAGAGAACGCACCCAACAAGCCATAGAACGCGCCCAACAAGCCAGAGAACGCACCCCACACGAATCCGAACGCGCCAACCGCCTCGCGGAAAAACTGCGGGAATTAGGTATTGACCCTGATGCGATGTAAGTGAAACAGGACTGACGCATTGATTGAAGCGTAAATTTTAAATGTAGGGTTGATTCGCGAATCAACCCTACCTTTAGGGTTGGATGCCTAAGTTCTGGCGATTTCTTACCCCTCCACCGACAGACCCCAACCCCACCCTGCATAAAAAACAGTGCCAGAATCGATAGAACACTGTTAGCAGAGCACGGAGAGAACAAATCTCCGAGGAGTTAGGAGTATGGCGACAACCTTAGCAGAGGTGGCGGGTTTCCTGGATAATCGCGGATGGCCCTACCACCGGGATACAGACCAAAATTGCCTCATTACCGGAGTCGAGTCCGAACAAGTCGAGAATTTCAGGATTGTGATTCAGGTGCCAAAAGACGGGGAATATTTGGCCCTGTTTGCGCCCCATCTCTTGAATCTCAAGGACCACCTATATAAAGGGGTGGCGTTTCAGACGATGTTAGCCATCGCCTGGGAGGTGAAGCTATTGCGCTGGGAATATGACCCCAGTGATGGAGAAGTGCGAACCAGTACCGGCATAGCCTTGGAAGATGCAACCCTCACTGAAAAACAGTTTAACCGCCTGCTGTCCGGGTTAATTCAACTCACCAATCAGGGTGTGGAACGGTTGCAGGCGGTGTTGGCGACGGGAAATGACCCGGGAGGAAAAACTACCACCGCCCAAATGATGGCGGCGTTGCGGGAGATGTTGTCCGATGAGGGGTTGGCCGAACTTCAGGCGCAACTGCAACAGTTAGAAAGTGAGGGAAATTCCACTTCATAACCCTTTGATTCTATCGCCAGCACAGCCAGGAATTTCCCCTCGGGACTGTCCTCTGTGCATCTATTTCCTAGAAGTTCAATTCAAAAGACGAGGACATGATGAAACCATTATTTGAACAAATTTGTGGCTTTTTAGAAGCTCGGGGCTGGGACTATCAACCGGACTCGGAACAGCAATGCCTGATTTTGCACAGAGAAAGCCTAACGGTAGTGATAGAAATATCAGAAAATGGAGAATTTATCCAGATATTTCTGCCCCAATTATTAACAATTTCTGATGACCATCCCCACTATGAGAGGGCTTTGGAAACCTTGCTGCATCTGGGTTGGCAACACAAACTGGCAAGGTGGCAGCGAGACCCGGAAGATGGAGAAGTGCGGTTGCAGGCGGATTTACCCTTAGAAGATAGCGAACTGACCCCAAAGCAGTTTTGGCGGACACTACAAGGAACTCTGCAAATTGCCCAACAGGGACGGGAACAACTGCGGCGAGTATTGGAGACCGGGGAAGATAGCCCGCAGAGAACCGCTTTATTTGAAGCCTTGTGGCAAGCCGAAATCAATGGAGGTGCTGAAGCGGTTTATCAGGAATTGGATCAACGGGGTGGCAGACTTGACCCTCAATTACC
>CAYUEH010000273.1:2045-4632 GCA_964442465.1 uncultured Laspinema sp.
AAGCGGTTTATCAGGAATTGGATCAACGGGGTGGCAGACTTGACCCTCAATTACCTGATGCAGCGAGAACCTTTCTTCAGCAGGACCGCATATCGGGCAATCGGGAGTTAGAAGAAGCCGTGGTGAGACTGATTGAAAACATCGCTGTTCGTCTTAACAACTATCTCCGAGGTTGCCGAGAACAGAATGTAGCTATTGCCATTCAACTCTATCGCGTGGGACTGGACGCACGACCTCCAAAGCGCCTCCCGGACAAGTGGGCACAAACCCAAAACAACCTGGGTAATGCCTACTCTGACCTGCCCACGGGCGATCGTGCCGCCAACCTGCAACAGGCCATCGACTGCTACCAAAGCGCCCTCACCGTCTGGAAGCCCGACACCGCCCCCTTACAATGGGCGATGACCCAAAACAACCTGGGGAATGCCTACTTATACCTCCCCACGGGCGATCGCGCCGCCAACCTGCAACAGGCCATCGACTGCTACCAAAGCGCCCTCACCATCAGGAAGCCCGATACCGCTCCCTTAGATTGGGCGATGACCCAAAACAACCTGGGGTCTGTTTACAGTGACCTCCCCACAGGCGATCGCGCCGCCAACCTGCAACAGGCCATCGACTGCTACCAAAGCGCCCTCACCGTCAGAAAGCCGGAAACCGCCCCCTTAGATTGCCTACAAACTGCTCGCAATTGGGCTAACCTAGAATTTAATCAAGGGCATTGGCAGGAGGCATTGCAACAGTATCAACTCGCCATAGAAGCGATTGAGCAATCTCGCCGTGGGGCGCTCAGTGAAAGTCGCCGCCAGCAGATTGTCCAGGAGTCGATTTATGTTTATGAAAATGCCATCCAAGCTGCCATCAACCTTAACGACATCCCCACCGCCCTGGAAATTGTCGAACGGGTGCGGGCGAAACGCCTGGTAGACTTGATGGCAACCGCCGACCTCTACGCCGACGGCAATATTCCCCCCCAGGTAGAGGAGTGGCTGCAACAACTTGATCGCCTCGATGACCAAATCGCGCAAAAACGCAACCAACTCCAAGACAACTCCGGGGAAACCCAGCCCGACGGACTCAAAACCCGCCAACTCCGCGCCGCCACTAGCGTCTCCGCTGACATTGCCGAAATCGAAAGCCAAAAACAAACCATCCTCGACCAACTCAGCAACGTTGATGAAGTGGTTGCCAAACTGCGACAAGTTCAACCCCCCAAACTCTCGGATTTTCAACCCCTCCTCTCGGAAAAAACCGCAATTCTCAACTTTTATACCACCGACGACGATACCCATATTTTCATCCTGCGTTCAGGAGAGTCCCAACCCCATCGTTTCACCTGCAAAGGACAGGGCGACAAAACCCTACAACAGTGGTTAAGAGCAACTTGGATGATGCCCTATCTCAGCCACAAAACCCAGTGGCGGGAACAAATGCCGGACACCCTGGCGGAAATTGCCCGTCGCCTGGAACTCAACCGCCTGATAAAAGAACATCTGCAAGACATCGAAGAATTGGTTATCGTCCCCCATCTCTTCCTACATCAAATCCCCTTCGTGGCGTTACCCATCCATCTCCCCTCACCCACTGGGAAAGGAGCCGGGGGTGAGGGCTATCTGGGCGACAGATTCCTGATCCGATACGCCCCCAGTCTGCAAGTTCTCGGCTTCTGTCACCATCGGGGTCAGGTCTCCATCAGCGATTATGGCACCGCAGAAAATGCCACCGACGACCTACCTTTTAGCGGTTTTGAGGGGTCAAAAGTCGCCGAATTGTTCAAAATCGACCCCCAACGCCGCCTCATCGGTGCGGCAGCTACCCGCCAAAACTACCGGGAGTTACTCCAACAAGTTAACCGCCTCGTCAGCACCCACCACGCCCAAAGTCGCTTTGACAATTCTCAGGAGTCGGGATTACAACTCAGTGACGGCACCATCAGCGTCAGCCAACTGTTTTCTCCGGGTTGCCGTTTCCCACAACTAGAGGAAGTGTTTCTCTCCTGTTGCGAAACCGGGCTATTTTCGCCGAATAGTGCCATTGATGAACCAGTGGCATTAAGTACGGGATTTCTCTGTGCCGGTGCGCGGGGTGTCATCGCCAGTCAGTGGTCAATTTACGACTGTTCAGCGGCGCTGTTATCGACTCTCTATCACGAACAACGTCAAGGGGGGTTAAACCGGGTTCGGGCTTTGCAAGCGGCACAGCAAAAAATGCGCCAGATGACGGCTGCGGAGTTTAATCAGCAGTATAAAAAGCCGGTGGAAAAGCATCTGAAAGCTGAGGAGAAGCGACTCCTCAATAACTCCCCAGCCCTCACCCGGGTCAGGGATGCGAAAAGAGTGCTTAAAATGTATGCCAACGACCAAGGTTGTCCGTTTGAGCATCCGGTGCATTGGGCGGCGTTGGGCTGTTACGGCTTGGGGTGAATATTTCCTCGGGATCCGGAATTTGGCTGTGATAGGGCTAAAATCCCGGCCTGTAGGGGCGCTTCGGGAAGCGCCCCTGGGGCGCAAGCATTGCGCCCCTACAAATACAGCAATTTAGGGCTAAAATCCCGGCCTGTAGGGGCGCTTCGGGAAGCGCCCCTGGG
>CAYUEH010000273.1:4732-7386 GCA_964442465.1 uncultured Laspinema sp.
GCAATTTAGGGCTAAAATCCCGGCCTGTAGGGGCGCTTCGGGAAGCGCCCCTGGGAATTTGCGGCGGATTAAGAAGGGGGTAGAAAGGATGAGGGCACTGTCGGAAATGTAGGATAATCTGAGTAGGTCTACGGAGTGGAGGAATGTCGCGATGACAGCAGATTCTAAATGTCCCCATGAGCAGTTAAAAGACATTTTTCGTCGGGCGCTAAAGGCCAAATCTGGGAAAGAGCGCAAACGCCTGCGACGGGAGGGAATGCAATTGATGATGGCGGCACCGGAAGACTGTTTTTGGAAGGGAGAACCGCCCCAATATCGAGATGATTTACTGTATATTGAAGCGGCAGAGGTGGCTTGGGATTATATCGAACGCAAAATTCATGGAAATGTCAGAGGTGGGGAAGTTTATGACCCGGATATTGAAAATGCTGCCAGTCCCATCACGCTGTGGAATACCCGCTGCAAGGGGGAATATCAAGACCGACTCAACAGAGAGCGTCAATTAATCGATAATAACCCCAAAAAACCCGATCCGGATGAACCTTACAATATTGATAATGCACCGCCGCCCCCTGTAGATATTCCCCTGTTAGAATACATTCGCCAAGAAATTGAAAATGACCCCACGGGGGAGTTAAGCAGTTCTTTTGTCCGCCAAAACCCACCGCCACCGATTACAGTTCAAGATGCTTTATTGGTGATTTACGATCGCGTCTCTCGGGGCGAAAAATACACGCTCAAACTGGTGGCCGAACATTTTAATATCCCGCCGGGAGTGGTGAACGCTGCTTGGAGTCGCACTATCAGCCCTCTGTTGAAAAAGATAGGCGATCGCCTGTCTCGGGAACTGGATTTAAAACTGGATATTTCCCCTTATACAAACTGTTAACAAGAACGAGATATTAAAACTATGAATACTCAAGAATTATTCGGTCAACTGATTCCGATTCCGCCGAAAATAACCGAGGATTTACAAAGGCTGGCGACTCACCTGGAACCCTCCCAATCCGAAGCCATTACCGCAAGAGCGCTGGCGGTTTGGGTGGTGCATCGATATCTGAAACGGTTCGATTATCAATCAGACTTTTGCGCCAGTAGCGCCTGGAATATCGCCGCCCAGGTTTTGACGGATTTGGCGGATTTAGAAATCTTTGAGGATAGCCGCAGTTTGGGAATTGTGGAATGTATCCCCCTCCCTGCCACTGCGGAAAGTTTGGAGATTCCCGAACAGGCAGTAATGGGCGATCGCATCGCCTATATAGCGGTGGAAATGAATGCGGAAAAAACCTGGGGAAAAATCATCGGTTTCACCCCCGCCCTAGAAACCGAATATCCCGAATTAAGTATCGATCGCGAAGACTTGTTAGAAAGCGATCGGCTGTGGGATTTATTGGAACTCGCCGAACCCCTCGCCGACGCTTCCCGATTTGAGGATTTAAAATCCTATTGGTCGGTTTGGGGTGAATGGTCCGATGAACAGCGCCAAGTGATTATCGCCCAACTGGAACGAGCTTTATTATTAGAAACCCAAGAACCCTTGCAAGTGGAGTCTGCTGCCCAGGAACTGGAAGCCTTAATCGCCCAATCGGTGGCTGACTCGGGGCGAGAATTGGCATTTCGAGAAGATGCTGAAGAGGAGACTCGTCAACAACTGCGATCGATTTTGCGGCGGTTATTCGAGTCTTTGCGGGAAAGGGAAGATTAATCGATACACCCACAGTCGTTTCAACGCTCCAGGAAGCTCCTGGGGCGTTTTTTTGGGCGATCGCAGTTTATAAAAACCCGCACCCTCAAGGGTGGGGCTATACGGACGAAGCCCGCCTGCGCGGGCTAATCCAGGAAATGGGTTGTTAATAACCGGGTTTTGGAACAGCCCCCGCATAAAAAATCACGATTTGACCGTTAGTGATGTATGGGATGTGAATTGCCACATCTTTTCCATTGGGTTTTACTCCGGTTCAACCCCAGCCACAACTATCAAATTCAAGGCAAAATCATGGAACACATTGCTGACATTCTACCCAACTTTATTCCCAATGTCATCACCGCCCAAAACGGCTTATCTCCCCTGGTGCAAAATGCGATCGCCTCTTCTCAAATTCGGATTGATACCTTGCCCTACGCCGTCCGCTGGCACATTCCCGCAAACAAATATTTCCAGGCGAAAGGTTTTATCGAGGAACTGACGCGACCCGCCGGGGGTTACAATGCGACTTTTTCTGATGGCAATTGGCTCAATCCCGTCAATAAAACATGGGTTCCCGAACCCATCGTTTTGGTCAAATCTTTTATGGCAGCCGACGTTTTGCAGCGCCACCTACCCACAATTTTGCAAAATTCCTATCGCATGGGTAAAGCCTTGGGAGAACAGGCGATCGCCCTGGAAATATTGACAAATGATGTCATGATTATCATTGATTCTATGACCTAAAAAAAACGCCGGAGGAACCGAGCGAAAATCCATGTTTTGATTGGTGACTATCGTATCAGATGACCGCTCTCACCTCTGTTCCTCGGCAGTCTCAGCCAAAACCTGATCATGAGGGATGGAAGTCTGACGATATCCGCTACCTGTGGCGGCGGGTTGAATTCTTAAAAATTTAGGGGTTGCGCTACTGTTGTTTTCTTTTTGTTGGAGAATTTCTTCCAGTAAG
>CAYUEH010000274.1:0-7378 GCA_964442465.1 uncultured Laspinema sp.
GTGAGTTAGAGTGCTACTTCTTCAATGTCAGAAAAAGCCGGGGTGCGATCGCCTTCATACACCCGGAACCCAGAATCCCCTCCCCGCTGACAGCGAGTGAGAAAGGGACAAGCGTAACAAATTCCCTCGGTTACAGCAACTTGGGGAAAAGGCTTTCTGTTTTCATAGTCTGCGGTCCAACGGTTTAATTGATTTAATAACTGCGTGAGATGCTGGGCGGTTTCTTGATGCTTCAGGCGATTGTACTGTAACGTCCAAGATTCGCACTTAGACTGGCGATCATCGCCGGTTGCGGCAGATTGCACAAACCAATAGGTCATGGTAATGTCTTCCGGTGCATAATCGCTGGTTTCTGCTAACACAAATGGATACAAGCGCGTTTGCCAGTTTTCTTCTAAGGTGCGGTCTTTTTTAGGCAAGGGATAGGTTTTCCAATCCAGGATTTGAGCGCGGGTGTCATCGGCTATCATTAAGTCATAAATAACCGTGAATAAATACCCTTGAAAATTCATAATGCGCCGATGTTCTGCTGCTCGAAATTGTTGCTTTCCTAAAGACTCCGGTTCAAACAGGTCTGGTGCAGCCTCCAGTAACCCCGTATAACACCGTTGCATCTGTTCATCAGCTTGCAGCAACGCGAACTCGGGTAACCCGAGTTCGCGTTGCTGCATTAACAGGTGAAACCGACTCCCCCAAGCCATTTTTTCCCGTTGGTCGGGGGTGACGGGGGAAGAGAGATGTTCGAGATAAGTATATTGAAACTTGCGCGGGCAAGTTTGCAGCATATTCAGTTGGCCTTGGGAGAGGCGATTTTGGCTATTGACGGGAAAATCTTCTCGGGTTGCCTGGGGATTCATCATGATTTGGTTAATACAAAAATACTATCTTTATTTCCTCTTCCAATCCGTAAGTCGCAGTCGAGATAGGTGATATCTAACCACCCTTGTTGTTCTCCGGTGGGAATTTGGAAATCTAGGGCGAGAAATTTTTTGCCGGTTTCGATTTGGTCGATGAAAGCATTGGGGGATTGATACCCAATGAAACGCTGTAATCCGGCAATGGCCCGCTCAAATTTTACATCAACTCGCCGTTCAGAAACGACTTCAAATCGAGCCGCTACGCTAACTAAAACATCTAAGTAGGGCAATCCAGAAATTTCGGCAATATTATAAATTTTGCCTTGATTGGGACGCACGCATTGATAGATTTGGCCTAGGGTTGCCAAGGGAAAGCGATCGAGACGGAGGAGTTCGTCGCTGGTGGTGTACAGCAGTCGCCAATTTCCCCCTAAGAGCTCCGTTGCTTCCACGGGACGGGGGGTGGGGTTGCGGTCCTCCAGTTGAGAAACCGCTGCGAGAATGGCTTGTTTTTGGGAGGGGGTGGCGAGTATTCCGCGATTTTTCCCGGCGATCGCCTCTAATAATTCTGTTTTGCCAATCATTCAGTCTTCCTCAAGTTCAATTCAGCAGCTTCTACCATTATGGAGGCCATTTTGTTGCGAATGCCGGGGATATTAATTCTTTCTCAGTCCAAAACCGGGGGAATGACTCGATTTCCGATAAAATTATCAAGGGGTACTGTTACGGGTCAGCCGGTCGTCTCTGCTTCCCAGAAGCTGTTGACAGGGGTTGACAAGGGCTACACCGTCGGAGTCTCCAAACTTCTGAATAGGAAGGGGTCACTCCCGGAACACCCACTCCCCACACAGTTTGCCCGATCTCGTTAAGTTTGAGCGACTTTACTTTCAGGAGTTTTAGATGTACAACCCGTCTCTACGCGAAGAATCTCGTTATAAAATTGCTGATGTGATTCCTTTGCAACAAGAAACGTCTATCCTTGATTGGCTAGAATCCAACGGTCGCTTGATTGCCCGGGAAGAAAAAGAGAGTGAGTATGCCATTGATGAAGAAGAACTGGCTGCACTCATGTCTGTGGAAGATAACAACTACGATGACGATGATGATGATAATGAGTTAGTCGAGGAAGACTAAACCGCTGACTTGCAGGATGAACTCAGGTTAAATCTATCTTTGGTTTTTTGATTCTGGAGGTTAAGAGACCTAACCCGCCAACCCCCTTCCCTCTGAGGGAAGGGGGAGCCGGAAAGGCCCTTACAGCAAGAAAAAATGGGATTATTCTCCCTCTCCTTGTAGGAGAGGGCCTTAAAAGAGGTCTCTTGATTCTCCCTCTCCTTGTAGGAGAGGGCCTTAAAAGAGGTCTCTTGGCGTGCAACTCTCCCCCTTGAACCTGTTGTTTGGTTTTGGAACATTTTATATGGAGATTCACCGGAGAAGCGATCGCCGAGCTTGGAGTAACAGTCTGTGTGGAGTGAGGATATTAAATCAGTGGACGCAAAAATGGGATCGGTTCAGTCGTTGAACCTATCAGGAACTCGTTTATTTTGGCTCTTAATCGTTGCCGTGACAGGGGCATCCCTCATCCTGGATGGGTTGAGTGGGAGAATCGCCAATCTGGGCGAAACCTTGACCCTACCCCTGTTTGCCTGTACTTTGGCAACCGTTGTCGTCGGGTACTGGGTGGTTCCCGCCCTGCAACGACTCAAAACTGGACAAGTGATTCGAGAGGATGGTCCTCAAAGTCATTTGAAAAAAGCAGGCACTCCGACAATGGGCGGGGTGTTTTTTATTCCGGTGGCAACTCTGGTGGCGCTGATTTGGTCAGGGTTTGCACCGGAGGCGACTGCGGCAGTCGCCCTCACCCTCAGTTATGGTTTTATTGGCTGGTTGGATGACTGGCAAATTCTCCGGCGCAAGTCCAATAAAGGCATTTCTCCCCCAATGAAATTGGCTTTACAATTCGGTTTCGGCGCACTCTTTTGTTTGGCATTGGCCTTAACTCAACCCTCAACCATTACCAATATTACCCTCCCCTTTGGCATCGTTTTGCCCCTAGGTTTCTTCTTCTGGGTCCTAGCCGAATTCGTCCTGGTTGCGGAAAGTAATGCCACCAATTTAACCGATGGCGTGGATGGATTAATGGGAGGAACTGGGGCCGTTGCCTTTCTAGGATTAGGTGCATTAGTCGCCTCCACCCATCCGGGTTTAGCCATTTTCTGTGCCTGCATCAGTGGGAGTTGTCTGGGTTTTGTCGCCTATAATCGCAACCCAGCGCGAGTCTTTATGGGGGATACGGGTTCTCTGGCCTTGGGCGGGGCCTTAGCTGCCGTTGCCCTCACCAGTGATAGCCTTTGGGCTTTATTTATTATCAGTGGACTGTTCTTTGTGGAATCCCTCTCGGTGATTGCCCAAGTGCTTTATTATAAAGCGACCAAAGGACCGGATGGAATTGGCAAACGGTTATTTAAAATGGCTCCAATTCATCATCATTTAGAACTGAGTGGCTGGTCAGAATTGCAAATCGTCGCTGCATTTTATGTGATTTGTGGGGTTCTGGCTATCTTCGGTCTGACTTTAGGTTAATTCGTCTTCAGCTTCGGCGCAATGACTCCTCTCCAATGGCGCACAATTGTGCGCCATTGTCATTTAAAATCATTTAAAATCATTTAAAATCATAATTTTATAAATTCTGATGAATCCTGAACCGATCTCCCAATCGATGCCTCCCTCGTTTTTGCCCCCGGTATCCGTGGTGGTGCCGGTTTATAATGGCGAAAAAGATTTGCCCGAATTGATAAACTGCCTGCGATCGCAAACTTATCCCCCAGAAAAGGTAGAGTATATTCTGGTGGATAATAATAGCCGCGATCGCACCCCAACCCTCCTCCAAGAGGCGGTTCAAAACACCCCGGAAATCACCCTTCGTCCTCTGAGCGAACCTGAAATCCAAAGTTCCTACGCCGCCCGGAACACTGGCATCCGCGCTGCCACCGGGGAATTCATCGCCTTTACCGATGCCGATTGTCGTCCCGAACCCAACTGGTTATTCTCCTTAATTCAGCCCTTTGTTAACCCCAAAATTGGCATTGTCGTCGGAGAAATTGTCGCCTTACCGGGAAATACCCTCCTAGAACAACATTCCGAACGGGAAGAAACCCTCTCCCAAAAACATACCTTAGCTCATCCCTTTTGTCCCTACGGACAAACGGCTAACTTAGGGATTCGCCGCTCAATTTTTGGCGAAGTCGGGTTATTTCGCAGTTATCTAACAACCGGAGGAGATGCAGATATCTGCTGGCGGATTCTCAGAGAAACCGAATGGAAGTTAGAATTTGCCCCAACGGCGATCGTCAAACATCGCCATCGAACCACCTTGAAAGAATTACAAAGTCAATGGCGCAGATATGGCACATCCAATCGCTATTTACATGAACTCCACGGGATTGATTTGATGAGAGAGTTGGACCAACGGGAATATCTTTATCGATTAACTCGCTGGGTTTTAAAAGAGTTACCCCTGAATACTTTAAAAGCAATTACCAAAAAAGCCACCCTAGCGGATATCCTCTCCACCCCCATTGGATTAATCTGTGTCCAAGCGCGATCGCAAGGTCAACGAGAAGCGAAACTATCCGAAACCGCCCGAAACATTGATTCCCTCTAACCCATTTTTGGAGGCGATTCTCGAATCGCCCCTACATTCTTCTCTAATGTTCTCTAATGTTCTCTAATGTTCGTAGTAACGACTTCAGTCGTTTCCGGCTGCAAGTAGTAGTTCCAACAAACCCAACAATTCACCCCCTCTGATGCAACTGTCGCGCCAATGCCAAATCAAAATAACTCGCCTCACCGACATCCCCAGATAAAACCGTAAACGGTTCATCCGGTTCCCCCAGAGAATCAATCACCAACTCTGCCCCAGAAAAATCTTGATTGCGGGTATAATTATTAATCGTAATTACCGTTTTCACCCCAGCCGCTTGAGCCGCTAATAACCCTTGATTAGAATCCTCGATCGCCAAGCAATCTTCTGGTTGTAAATTTAAAGCCTGGAGAGCATATTGATAGACATCCGGTTCAGGCTTTTTAACCGGAACCATATCCCCAGCCGCAATCACTTCAAACCAACTTGGACCATCCTGGGAAATTGCACTGGTTAACAACGCTTTTACATTATGGGGATCAGAAGTCGTGGCGATCGCCAAACGGACCCCTTCCCGTTGCGCCTCCTGAATTAACCGCATCACCCCAGGACGTAAAGGGATTCTATCCACCACCAACTGACCAAAATACTTATTTTTAATCTCATGCAAATCCACAACAAACTGCTCTAAATCCTGATTGGGAATCGGGAAATCTGACTGATACTGCTGCACATAATGGCGGATGCGTTCCTTCCCGCCACCAATCTCCAGTAATTCTCCATAAAACTCGACCGACCATTCCCAATCTAATCCCGCCTCCTCAAATGCCCGGTTAAACGCGGGACGATGAGCATCTCGCTCAGTTTCAGCCAGAGTCCCATCCACATCAAAAATTAAAGCCCGAAGTTCACTCATTACCAATCCTGTTTAAAAAATTAACCACAGACTACCCTAATTATCACCCAATTAATCAGTGAAAATCTGTGTAATCTGTGGTTACCCATCTCAGCTTTTATTTCAGGTTTTAAATTCGATATATTTTATCGACGAACCCATTGGGCGTTCAGTCTTGCATTTTTTTTTAAAAATAGCAAGTTCAACCTGTTTCTATTCGTCACAAATCAGGCGATCGCAGGGAATCGTATCCGAGAGAATCGCCCCTGCCGTTCCTCCCGTATGCACTTCTAACAGGGACTGCTGAGGGGCCTTAAACAGGAGCCGTTGACCGGGAAACATCACCCGTTCAAAATACCAATTGGCAATATTACAGATTCGGATAATCTGAATCTTGCTGGTCATGTTAACGTAGCAACAAAGAATGTCCGTATCGTTACCTATAGCTGTTTCGGGAGCCTGGAGTGGAGCCATTGTTCAGAGCCTCTTTTTTATAAAATTACCGCCGCACTGGGCTGCGCTGAGTGCAACCCTCTCTTTGATATTAACCTTTTGTTACATGATTGGGGATCAATCTTAAGATTGTGTTAATATTCAACCCATTTCACCTTAAAACCTTTGCTCTACAAGGGTTTCAGCCTAAAGCGTAGGGGGTTTATTTTTAAAAAGACTGCAATTTATAAATATTTTATCCGTAATTATCAATTGGCAATCGCTGATTTAACCCTAAAATTTCTCTGCCGATAACAAGGGTCTTTACTTTCGGGGATCACTCCCGGTGGAGAATTTGCACCAGCAATCCCTTTGCTGTTACCCTCAAACATGAATCGCCACGGGGATCGCCCCAGGAGGAAACGGCATGATTCGGATTCAGGGAATCGTCAAAGCAGCACAAATCGCCAGAAATCAGTTACAGGCAGGAGTCCCCCCCAGTCGCCTGGTCAGTTTTCAGGAATTCATCCAAGAAACCCTCGCCCAGATTGACCAAATCTGTGCCAACGCCAACATCAGTCCCGCGCAACTCCCGACGCCCTCGCGCAAAGCATATCAGTTCCTGGCACAAATCGACTTAACCAACCTACCCGTCACATCCCAGAATAGTCCCTCAGTCTCCATACAACCCATTCGCCTGAAAAATATTCGCAATCAACAACAACAGGTTTTAGCGGCGATCGCCTCCATTGTTGCCCATCCCCAAAACAGTCAATCACAAAAACATCAACTGCTCAAGAGTCTTCAAGAAACCGTTGCCACAATCGAAGGAATCTGCACTCAACAGAATGCCACCCCCGCCCAATTAAGTAAAACCTCCAGGCAGACTTATGCTTGGATGAAATTTTTAACCGACGAGGCAAATTTAGAACGCCATCTGAGTGCCACCAGACGCACCCAGAAACTGGCGGAAAAAATGCTATGGAGTCAGATGCAGCATCCCTGCAAAACTATTGCCGTTGAGTTTACGAATATCACCCATTTGTACAAAGGAAAAATCGGCATACTAGAAGCAAAAACCCAAATCAATGAAGCATTTGTCAACGCTACGGATGACGTTTTATTCGCCCTGGTTCGATTATCATTTTTAGGCAAAAATCAAGCAGATAATCAAGCCATTAAAGAGTATGCTCTGTCCGAAGACTACAGCGAAGTGGTGTTAGAACTAGATTTGATAGCGGATACAGAAGCCGAGAATCCCCAAGGGAAATGCTACAACCTCGATCGCCTGTTTCACACCGTTAACCGAGAGTATTTTGGGGGCAAAATGGTCAAACCGCGCCTAAGCTGGAATCGGTCCTTTACTACTCGCAAATTCGGCCATTACGAACGGGGACGCGATCGCGTGGTGTTGAGTATTAGCTTAGACAGCGATCGAGTGCCGCAATATGTCGTTGAGTTTGTCTTGTATCACGAGTTGCTCCACAAACACCATGAGGGTAAATGGGTGAATGGACGCTTAAATGTCCATACCCCAGAATTTCGCCAAGA
>CAYUEH010000275.1:0-1244 GCA_964442465.1 uncultured Laspinema sp.
CTTGGAAGAGTTAAGCGATCGCACCGGACTAAGTACCAAAACCTTGACAAAAGTCCGGCATCGGCAAAAGCCGGTTGATTCTGTCACCTTAACCGACTATTTCACCGCATTTGGCCTTTCCCTCCAAAAAGAGGACTATATTAGCCAGGAGCCCGACCCTGATGCATCAATGGCAGCTTTAACGGGTTTACTCCGGACCCCGCTCAAGGGGCAGTTAGCGGTAGATTCTCCATTCTACATCTATCGATCCCCTGCGGAACAGCTTCTCAAAGCAGAGAGTTTGCAACCGGGAGCTTTAATTCGGATCCGAGCGCCTCGACAATTTGGTAAAACCTCTTTAGTGGTGCGGGGATTCACTCCCGCAGAAGAAAGTGGTTTTCGGATGGCGATCGTCAGTTTGCAACTGGCCGATAGTGGTGTTTTTGAAAGTTTAACAGTTTTCTTACAATGGTTGTGTGTGATGGTCAGCCGCAGTCTGGGGTTACCAAACCGCTTAGAAGAGTTTTGGAATTCGATGTTTGGCAGCAGTTATAGTTGCAATGATTATTTTGAAAGCTATTTGCTGCCTGCTGCCGAAAGTCCGCTGTTGCTAGTCTTGGATGAAGTCAATTTAGTATTTAGCTATCCCAAGATTGCCACGGATTTTTTTGGAATGCTCCGCGCTTGGTATGAGCGATCGCGCCATAGTACCGAGGGGAGTGAACTCTGGCAAAAACTTCGGCTAATCATCATCTATTCCACGGATGTTTTTTTGCCGTTAACGGTACATCAATCGCCCTTTAATGTGGGTTTATTAATTAGTTTATCCGCCTTTACCTCGGAACAAGTTCAGGAGTTAGCGGTGCGTTATGGATTAACCCCCCCGGAACCATACGCCGATCGCGCGATCGCCCTTCTCGGCGGTCATCCCTACTTAACCCAATTGGCCTTTTTCCACTTAAGCCAAGAAACCCTCACCCTAGAGGACCTGGTTGCAACTGTAACGACTCCCGGCAGTATCTTCGAGAGTCATTTACGGCAACAACTCGCCTATTTAGAGCAGCATCCTGACCTCAAGGATGCCTGGGAATCGGTGCTTTTGGCCAAAACGGGTGTGGAATTGCACCCGACCCCAGCTTTTAAATTGCAAGGATTGGGATTAATTAAATTTGAAAATCAATTAGCCGTTCCCAGTTGTCTGCTCTATCAGACTTATTTTTCCCGATTTTTGAATCTCTAGTCTCGGGGGAGAAGAGAAAGGTCTA
>CAYUEH010000275.1:1344-7341 GCA_964442465.1 uncultured Laspinema sp.
ATTTCCCTCTTTTCCCCTTTTAATTTTCAGTCCCCATGTACTTAAACCGCCTAGCTCTCTGAGGCTTTTTATTCGGGTTAAATGCGCCAATGCAACTTTCTCAAAGTTCTCATTTTTCTTATCAAGTTGGGGGGAGTTTGCCATTTAATGCTCCTACTTATGTGCGCCGACCAGCGGATGAAACCTTATTTCAGGAATTGGTAAAAGGGGAATTTTGCTATGTGTTTAATGCGAGGCAAATGGGCAAATCGAGTCTGCGGGTGCAAACGACCCATCGCTTGCAATCGATTGGGATTCGCTGTGGGGTGATTGATATAACCGCCATTGGCACTCAGGAGGTCACCCAAGAACAGTGGTATGGGTCGATTGTGGGGTTGTTGACCAAGGCATTTCGACTAGAGGTCAATCTGGTGAGTTGGTGGCGCGATCGCACTCATTGTTCTTATGTCAATCGCTTAAGTGATTTTTTAGAAACCGTTCTACTGGTTCAAGTCCCTGAACCCATTGTGATTTTTATTGATGAAATTGATAGTGTTCTGAGTTTAAATTTTTCTACCGATGATTTTTTTGCCCTCATTCGGGCCTGTTATAACCGACGCGCGGATAATCACAATTATGGCCGGTTAGCCTTTTCTTTATTGGGCGTAGCAACCCCTGCTGATTTGATTTACGATGGAAGTCGGACTCCTTTTAATATTGGAAAAGGGATTGAATTATCCGGGTTTGAATTTCAAGAAACTTCCCCACTCTTGGCGGGATTTTCAGAGCAGTTTGCCCAGCCTCAATTCGCTTTAAAGCGAATTGTGTATTGGACCGGGGGTCAACCTTTTCTGACTCAAAAGCTCTGTCAAATGATTTCCAGCCAATCCGGGGACAATTACCCGGAATTAACTCCGGATTTTATTAATAGCTTGGTTGAGACCAATCTGATTGAAAACTGGAAAGCGTATGATGAGCCAGAACATTTTAAAACCATCTGCGATCGCCTGCTTTATAGTGAACAACGAGTGGGACGGTTGCTGGGACTCTACCAAAAAATTCTCCGGCACTCCGAGGAGGATAAAACATCCTCGGGATTTGAGGCCATTGCTGCCGATGACAGTCCGGAACAAACTGAACTGATTTTAACGGGCTTAATTGAAAAAAGAGAGGGTATTCTCAGGATTAAAAATCCGATTTATCAGAAAATTTTTAGTTTTGATTGGGTCGCCCACCAACTGGCAAATCTCCGGCCCTATTCTCAGGCGATCGATGCTTGGATTCTCTCTGGATATCAGGATAAATCCTGGCTCTTGCGGGGAAAAGCCTTACAGGATATTCTTGATTGGTCCCAAGGCAAAAGTCTGAGTAATTTGGATTATCAATTTCTAGCGGCTTCTCAAGAATTAGACCGGGAAGAGACGCAACGAACTTTAGAGGCAGAACGACTCAAAGAAGTCGAAGCGCGACTCCAATTAGAACATCGCCACTTAAAGCGCCAAAATCTCCTCTTAGGAATTGTCAGCTTGGCGATGATAGTTGCCAGCAGTTTAGGAATTTTCGCTTATCAGCAATATCAACAAACCGCTATGAGCGAACTGCGAGCCATTACTTTATCCTCAGAAGCTTTGTTTGCCTCCAATAAAAGTTTCAATGCCCTCCTGCAAGCTATTAAAGGAAAAGAACGCTCAGAACAGCTCAAAATTCTCGATTCAGAACTGCAAAAAAGCATTGATGCGGCGCTTTGGCAAGTGATTTTAAGCATTCAGGAATCTAACCGCCTCACGGGTCATACTGCAGCGGTTTTAGCTGTAGATTATAGTCCCGATGGTCAGGAAATTGTGACCGCTGGGGTAGATGGAACTCTCAAACTATGGAAGAGAAATGGCACCCTCATTCAAACCTTAACGGGACATCAAGCGGTGGTGAGAACGGTCAAATTTAGTCCCAATGGCAAATTTTTAGTTTCGTCAGGAGATGATAAAACGATTAAATTTTGGCAGCGAGATGGGACATTATTAAGTTCGGTTACGGCAAACACTTCAGGCATTTGGAGTCTTGACTTTAGTCCTGATGGTGAGCAGGTGATTTCTGGAGGGTCGGATAGTCTTGTAGAATCTTGGAATTCTCAGGGTGAATTAGTGACGCGATTTGAAGGGGAACCCACGGGAATTCGGGCAGTGGCATTTAGTCCCGATGGTCAAACCGTTGCAGCGGGAAAAATTGATAATACCATCCAGTTGTGGAATGCAAATGGGAGTAAACTCCGGCAGTTAATGGGACATCCATCCCCAATTTATGCGATCGCCTTTAGTCCAGATAATACCCTTCTGGCATCTGGGACCGTAGATGGAATGATTAATATTTGGACCCGAGAAGGAACCCTCCTCCATAGGGTAAAAGCCCATGATGCCACGGTTAAAGAACTGAGATTTAGCCCAGATAGCAGCATTTTAGCCTCGGTAAGCTGGGATAAAACCATCAAACTTTGGAACCGGGATAGCACATTAATTTCCACCCTGCGAGGTCATGATGCGGCCATTTGGGGGATGGCCTTTAGTCCCGATGGAGAGGAAATTGCCTCCGCCGGTGCAGAAAATGTAGCAATTCTGTGGAAAACCCACAGCATTTTTCAGCAAAAACTTTATGCATTAAATGGGTTAGTCCGGGGATTATCCTTTAGTGCCAATGGCAAGGCGATCGCCACATCCGGTAGCGAGAAAACTTTCAACATTTGGCAACTTGATGGCAGTCCGTCCCGAATTTTTGAGGGTCACCAGGCTGCTATTGTCAATATTGATTTTCATCCTCAGCAGGAAATTATCGCCTCGGTTAGCGAAGATAAAACCCTCAAAATCTGGAACTTGGATGGCACTCTTTTACAGACTTTTGATGATGCAGATGCTGCTTTATTATCGGTTAATTGGGACTTTGAAGGTAAAAGACTAGCCGCCGGAGATGCGAATGGGGTAATCTGGTTGTGGAGTCGCCAAGATGGTTTTATAAAACAGTTAAGGGGACATACCGCCCCCACTTGGAGCGTTGAATTTAGCCCTGATGGTCAAATGTTGGCCTCGGCGAGTAACGATTCCACGATTCGACTCTGGAACCCATCCGGTCAACTTTTAAAAACCCTCAAGGGTCATGATGCGGCGGTTTGGAAAGTCACCTTTAGTCCCGATGGGGAAATAATCGCCTCGGGGAGTGGCGATATGACCGCTAAACTCTGGCGCAAAGATGGGACATTCATCCAAACATTGACCGGACATACAGCGGCGGTTTGGGGAATTGATTTTAGTCCGGATGGGTCTTTAATTGCCACCAGTAGTATTGATGAAACCATTAAAATCTGGACCCGAGAGGGGGTTTTACTCAGGACTTTGACGGGTCATCAGGCGGGAGTTCGGGCGGTGGCTTTTCATCCGACTCTGCCTATTTTAGCCTCGATCGCCGATGAACAAGTGATGACGATTTGGCATCTCGATCGCCTCCTCAATCTTGACCCCCTGACTTATGCTTGTCATTGGGTCCGAGATTATTTAAAAACCAATCCATCGGTTCCGGCAGATGAGGCCAAACTCTGTAATCGCTTCCTTCAGTAAAACTCCGTCAAAATAGGTGAGTTTTGCCACCGCAAAAAAACTCACCTATTTGATGAGAGTCTACTCAATTCCATCGGAGACGGGTGTGGGATTGGGAGTGTTTTCCGCAATAGTGGTTTCCTGGTGCTGGTCGTAAATTTCTAACAGTTCGGGTAAGGTGACAAATCGATATCCCCGTTCTTTGAGTTGCGTAATAATAATGGGTAAGGCTTGCACCGTCGCCGAGCGATCGCCTCCGCCATCATGTAACAGCACAATTCCCCCGGGTTTAGCACTATTCAGAACATTGTTCACCAAGGCTCCAGAACTAGAAAAGAAAGACTCTCGGGCGTCAGAAGACCACATGGCAACCGCATAATTTTGACTAAGTGCATAATCGTTTAATCCATTATTCAGTACCCCTCCCGGAGGCCGAAACCACGCAGTTTTACATCCCGTTGTTTCATCAATTAATGCAGCCGTATCTTCAATTTCTTGGGCTGCTATTTCTCGCGGGACATTATGATAGTGATGATTCCAAGTATGGTTACCCAAAGCATGACCTGATTCAACTACTTTTTGAGCAATTTCTGGATGACGTTTTAAATGTTGTCCAATTAAAAAAAAGGTGGCTTTAATGTCATGTTCTTTGAGAATCTCCAGGACTTGTTCGGTATAAATTGGCCAAGGACCATCATCAAAGGTCAAGGCGATCGCCTTTTCACTGTCATCTAAAGCCACATCGTACAATAGTTTCCCGCGAAACTCCGGGGTCACCGCAAAGGTAAACCGTTTTTCCTTGTCCGTTTGCTTTTGGTCCAGTGCTTTGGTGAACCCCTCCAGTCGAACCATCATCGCTTCTTCAACCCCGAGAGATGCTAATACTATCTCTGGGGATTTGCCACTGGCTTGGACAATTCCCCCAGATAAGATCAGGGTCGGTAGAAAGGTGCCGATAATAATCGTACTAATCGCAGTGATCGCCGCCAGTAACACCATCGATTTTGAAAAAAAGGGATTCAGTTCGTCCACGCTTATTTCTCCCGCCGTATTTGGCGAATTATATCGTGATGCTTTAGTAGATTTCCCCGGAAATTTTAACGCTTTCCTTCACCCTGATTGAGAAAGAAACTTAGTTAAAATTTTCTGCTTCCCTAATCCCTTGCGGATACTATCCAGTAGTATTATTTCTGATTGGGTTATTAATCAGAACAAACGGGTAACTTTTATATTGCTATTCCACCTCTGACAGCCGTCTGACAATAGGATTGGGGAGTGGACGCATTTTGCTCTTTCACCACAGTCAGGGAGCAAGAGGCTCCCACTCCTTCTACTAAAAAGACTCAGGGTTCTTCACCCCCCTAGATCTGGAAAAATGCTCACGAGTGAGTTGGTTCCGATTCCCTAGTCGTTAGTCCATTATTCTGCCAATTCCTTGTCCTTATTCTTCCAGTTTAGACCTGACGATTGTTGCATAATGGTTGACGATTTCACTGATGACTTCATCGATAGTCCGATGGTCTGTAACAATTTCAATCGCATTCGCTGCTTTTGTCAAGGGGGAAATTTTGCGAGTGCTATCTAGGCGATCGCGCAGGGCAATTTGGTCGGCAAGCTGTTCTAGGGTAATCCCTTCTTCCCCGACGTTTGTCAGGTCTTGTTGACGTCGCCGCGCCCTTTCCCCCACGGAAGCGGTTAAAAAGATTTTTAACTCCGCATCCGGGAAAACATGAGTGCCAATATCTCGCCCTTCTGCCACGACTCCACCCCGTTCTCCAAATTCCTGCTGCTGCTTGACTAAATGAAGTCGCACGCTTTTTAAGCTAGAAACTTGGGAAACATCAGCCGTCACCGCTTGAGTTCTAATTGCCTCCGTTACGTTACATCCATTCACCCAAACTTGGGTCGGAATCCCTGGGTCCTGACTGGTCTCGATCAATTCGATTTGGGCTCGACTGACGACTTCGGCGATCGCCGGTTCATCATCAAGAGCAATCCCTTTTTCCTGAACTAACCAAGTAATCGCCCGATACATCGCCCCTGTATCTAAATACATCAATCCCAGTTGCTTCGCCACGCGACGAGCGACGGTCGATTTCCCGGCACCGGCAGGACCGTCTATGGCTACAATCGGTTGGCGGTCTTTCAGGATAATATTATCAATTAAGCGGGTGTTGCCAATCTTCGCGGCGATCGCCACTAATCCCGCAGATTCTATGCTGTCAATCGGTTCAAGGCTTGTCGGTTCTACCAATTCACAATACTCTAGGTTAACGTCCGGTTCTCGGCCCACTTCGGCTTGAACCGCAGCAATTATACCCTGACGAGTTACGTCCCCTCTGAGAAAAACTTTCTCAGCCTTTTGTAAGCTACGATACAGCACTGCCGCACGCGCTTTTTCCGGCTCACTAAGATACTGATTTCGAGAACTCATTGC
>CAYUEH010000276.1:0-7323 GCA_964442465.1 uncultured Laspinema sp.
CCATCTCCCCCATCTCCCCCATCTCCCCCATCTCCCCCATCTCCCCCATCTCCCCTCCTCCCGATTCAACCCGTACCCTGGTTTTTGTTTTCATGGGACTGGACGGGACCTGGGGGAGAATTCGGCATCCCGTGACCTTCTTGAGCATACTGTTGCCAGAGGAGAGCTAAATCATGAGCTCGTCCCTGGAACTCCGGATGAACCTGATACATTCGTCTGGGTCTTCCCCGGCCTTCAACCTTTTTCCAGTAACCCTTAATGACTCTTTCATTTTCTAAAAATTTCAGAGCGCTGTAGAGTACCGTATCCGACAGGCGATAGGCTGGATATTCCCGCTCTAATTGCTGAATCAGTTCTGTGCCGTAAGAGTCACCCGCCAATAAGACTGAGAGAACATAACAGACGGTTAGTTCTTTATTCAGATAAATCGGCGGAGGGTTTTGAAAAAAGTCATAGATCTCTTCAAAATTCATTTGAGTTACCCGCTGAATACCCCTTAAAATACCAATTGATAGAGGAATTGACGCCCTAAAAGATTGACGTTTCTTAGGTTGCCCGCTCTTTTGAGTGGGAAAAATTTACAGTTCAAAGTCAACGCAAAGTCAACCCAGATACCGTCCCGAGTATCGGTAAGATTTGTGATTGGGTTCCCTTCGGTATAGATGCCTTGCTGGCTGAAACTGCCCGAAAATCCGGTTGAGTGGTCAAGCTAGACCGAGAATTAAGCTCCTTGTAATTGCCTGAGTTAGAATCGGAGTACCGTCAGGTAAGGATCTCCAAATTTTCAGGTAATTTGTCTGGCCGAAAGTTTCAAATAACTTCCGACAACAGGGGAACAAAAGGAGCGCAAAACCAGTCGGTGCAGAGCACTCCGGTTCAGGGAAATTTCATTGAGAGTTGAGCCGGAAAATTTACCGACGCCTTAGCAAAACACCCGCTCTCAAATTTTTTTATACAGACTTTTACTGAGGGAATCAGCGAAAGTCAGCACCCAAATAAAATAAATACAACTTCTACGGACTTGAACGTTGGAACAGAAATTGTTAAAAATCATCTCCGACGGCAAGCCAGCCCTGATTTATTAGTAGTAATTTGCACCCTTGTTGATATTGAGCTAGACCGAGGGATGAATCATCAACCCCGGCGATCGCTCGGGTTAGTCTGTCGTTCAGTCGGCTTAATAGACTCAGGGGGAAGATAGCTTGATGTTCTCTAACCTGAGGGCCCCCTTTCTTGTCTCTAGACCGACTGGAGCAATCAATCCACAGCTCAATCAGAATCTTTTGGAGTCTTAATCTGGTTAAGCTCTGGATTTTGACTAGGGGAGGGTCGGTGATGCCGCACAACCCCAAAAGCCTGTAGAAAAGCTGGTCGTCATAAACCCTGGGGTATTTTACCGCGATTTTCCAAGGAAAATCCGGGCAGTCCACCGGGACTGGATTAACGCAGTTACCGGCGATCGCCATAGTCTCCCACGGCTCAAGTCAAGTTCGCCGGAAACTTGCCCTGAGTTGCACCCCAATTTCAAGCCGGGATCATCGGATAGTGCTGACACAAATCCCTAAAAAAACCCAGATGCTCGGAATTTACCCAAACCAATGGGGCGATCGCCTACCGAAAAGATGCATTCTGATTCGGCTGACGCGCATTGGTGTTTTTTTGTTCTCTATTTTTCTTTACAAGTTAATTTAAAATAAACAGGGTAAATACAGCAATTGCACCTCAATATCACCGGGCAACGGCAATCAGGAGGTGTGGTGGTCTATGATTGAGCTTTGAGCCGATCAATCTCAACGCTCCAAAACCGTAACTGGGTTCTGCGTATGTCAAATCAACCAGACTTTAAAGCACTTCCACCTCCTGTCCAGCGAGTCATCCCTGCCTTACGCCGAGTCGGCTGGATCAGTTTTTGGACACAGTTCGTTCTAGCTGTTGTTGCCGGACTGATTTTCTTATTTGCAATTTTGATTGAATCTCCGGGACCTCGGGAGGCGAGCCGAACCAGTAATGTCAGCATTGCTCCGGGCATTTTTTTTGCAGTTCTGGGACTGGCTTCCCTGGGATTGAGTATCTATTGGGCTTATCGCTATACGCGCTTGTCTCAACAGCTTAGTTCGGTCAATGCTAAGTTACGCCCCCGCAGAGCAGATACGGTGCAAATGGTGCGCAGGGGCTTAATGGTCAATTTAGTGGGGATGACCTTTACCCTAATCGCCGCAGAAGCGATTGGCGGAATCCTCCTCGCCAAGGCACTCCAGTCCCAAGGCGCTGGCTCCCTGGGGGCGGCGTGGCGTCCCCAAGATTTTATTCAAGCGTTGGATATTTTTGTGGTGTTGGGGAATACCCATACGATTGTGGCCCACTTTATCGGGATTGTCACCGGACTCTGGTTGCTCAACTGGATCGATCGCCAGACTCAGGGGTAACCCTGAAACCCTGGTCCAGGGGGGTAGATGGGGTCGAGGTTTCCTGCCTATTGGGTTACCAGTCGAGGGCTTCGGGTGGGGCGATCTCGGAGAGGGCACAGGCGATCGCCCCGGAAGTCATGCCCGGTGTTTGCGTCGGGAGGACCCCTTGACGCTCATCCCTAGCAGGGGCGGTTAACGTTGGGTCAGGTTCCGGCACCGTTGTGGGAGCAGATTGCCCATTCATCCACCCCAGTCCCCCGATCGCCCCAGCCATGAGCGCAGTGTAGCCGACATACAAATGCAGGGGACTGACGGAAAATTCTAAATTAAAGTCCTGACGATGCCAGGACGGGATGGGTGCAGTCTGTTTCGGGGGAACGGGTAAGACATTCGCCAGTCTCGCCCCTTCTAAGCCTAAGACATCCCCCATTTTATGAATAAAACTCCGCACATAAACATCTTCCGGCAGTTGGGATAGATAGCCGTTCTCGATGGCTTCAATATGACGGCAAGGAACGAGGGTCTGTTGATGCAACTCCAGAATCGATAACCCGCGATCTCCGCGTGCCTCTTGCAGTTTTTGCCCAATTTGAGTCAGGCGATCGGCCCATTGTTTTTGCTGGGCGATGATTTGAGCTTGCTGTTGAGCTTGCTGCTGTTTTTTGTAACGCTGAAAGGGATTGATTGTAGCCGGTGCCGACAAGGAAGCGGGAGTCTTCCTGACGATCGCTCGTCGATCTGAATCGCCAAGGGATTGAGAATGGCTTTCCGGTGTTCGGATGTCCTCTAATGCCTGGGACTCTTGGCGATCTCCGGACCTCTGAGATAACTCAGGGTCATCCATGACCAACTCAGTCTCATTCAGGGGTTCAGGATCGTCCTGACCCGGGGAAATCCATTGCTTGAGCGTCAGCCAAATCGCTTTTTTAGCCACTGCTTGTAGCAGCATAGAGGAACCATCCGCAGACTCACCGAGTCTCTGCTTCAGGATCCCCAACGCGGTCCGATAAACTTTTGTCTGATACAGTTCCGACTCAATTTGAGTCAGGATAGCTGTCAGTTCCTCTTGAGGAAGTGTGGCCTGGGAGATGGTTTCAAGTGCCATGATACTCGTTAAATCCGGGGACGTCAGTGATGAGTAACTGAATGAAAGAACAGTTAACCCGCGATCCTGTCTTGGCCCAAAATGTTGAGTTGAGCCCGAAGTTAGACTCAGGTCTGGCTAGACAGGTAATCACGGAGAACCTCTATCTGAGTATCTTCATTCCAGTAATTTGTACCCGTTCCGGATGGAACGTTGCCGTCAGCGGTTACAATCAGCACCTGGAAACGACGACGGCTGCAATGGATTTCGGCTCTTGAGTGCTATCCTCCCTATCAACGGTTTCCCCTCAACAATGGCCAGTTTCTGCTCCATCGCAGCATGATTGCTGACCCCGAATCTGCCAAACCCTCAAAGCGCGATCGCCAGGAGTCCCACTCCAAAAAATAGAAATCGGATCAGCCCTCTCCCGTGATATTCTGGTTTTGCCCGGTAGATTTGCTCTTCCTGGGTTCAGGGCAATCAAAAACCTGTACGCCTCGACCGAAATGCGGGAAGGGCATTTTCCGGTTTTCTGATTCCGTTTTGCTCCTCGCTAGTGCTCTTTATCTTCCTATTATCTGTCATGTCCCGATCGGAATCATCAAAAGAGAATGGGCAATCCCACACTTCATCCACAATTTTGACGGATGAGTCCGGGCGATCGCTATCTTGTTACATCGAACATTCGGTAGAAGTAAACGAGAATACTTACGTTTTACTCACTCCCATTGATACGCCGGTGGAAATTTTCGCATGGCAAGCTGAGGATGAGGATGATGAACCTATTCCTATTAGTGAGGAGGAAGTCGATACGATTTTTGATACGGCCAAAGCGGTTCTCGAAGAACAAAACCTTACCCTCAAACGCAGCGCAATTACTCTAACAGTTAGTGGCGAGCTTCCGGAATTTACGGAAGAGGAAATCAGTGATGATGAGTTGGGGGAAGCGGCAGAATATGAAGAACTTCAGTGGTTAGCTAGTTTTTATCACGAAGAAGCCGAATATGCCATCTACTCTCCTTTGGACCCCGTATTCATTTTGGCTCGCCTCAATGAAGACGGAAACCCGGAGTTACTTTCCGATGAAGAGTTACAGGAACTTGAACCGATGATGTCTACTTTAGAAGGCATGATCGAAGAACGGTTGTTTGAAGAACTCGAATAAGGACAACTCAAAGACTGTCCTGAGTCAAATTCAGCAACCCTATCAGATGTGGGACTGGAATCAATGTTGAAGCGCAATCAGTCCCATTTCAACAAAATTTTTAGCCGGATGAGCCGATTAAACGAACCGAACATCAGGGTTCGTTGGCGATCGCGTTGGAGCTTCTCCATTCGGATTGGACCGAGGCTCTGATTCGCCGCCTGCTTGACTCTGGCTGGACCCAAGAGCAGCGACTCTAACTTTTAGGGAATCAGGCGCTTCGCTCCACAAAGCAGAAGATCCCGGGTCTGAAGATTACCCTCTAGCTCCATGAGTTGTCTAAGCCCGAGGAGAACATCAAATGGAATGAGCCGTCTGATGTGCAGTCTATCAATTCACAGATTACAGACTACCCTGGAATAGATGAATGCCGCGATGAAGATCCCCTCGGGGTGATGGCGGGCGATCGCTTCTCCATCAGGACAAGATCCCCCAAGATCGTCGCGGCATCCCATCATGGTTGTTACAGATCACCACAAGATGAAAGCAGCGAGTCAACGAAAAACAAATTGGTTGTTATATGTGGCGCTTATCCTCTGCGCTGCGATCGGAATCAGTGCATGGCAAGGTTGGCGATGGTGGCTATCGGCTAGTGCCCCTGTATCCGAATCCTTACCTCGGGATTCTGTCGTCGAAGACAATCGGCTGGAAGTTGTCCAAATTGACCCCGGAGAACCGGGACAACTCATCGGAGTTAAACTCGAAGAACAGGGTTTAATTCGGTCAGCGAATGCTTGGAATATGTGGACTCGGTGGTTAATTCGCCAAAACCCAGATGGAGGTTACAAGGCGGGAACCTACCAACTCTCTCCCGATGAACCGATGCAGGCGATCGCCGAAAAAATCTGGAATGGTGAAGTCATGCAACTGAGTTTCACCGTTCCCGAAGGCTGGAATTTGCGCCAAATGGCTGCATATTTCGAGTCTCAAGGCTTTTTTACCGCTGAAGAATTTCTCGCCGCTACTCAGGAAATTCCCTGGGCTGAATATCCCTGGCTTCCTAAAGATATCCCCCATTTAGAAGGCTTTTTATACCCGGATACTTACAAACTGCGCGCCGATAATATCACCCCCCAAGCGATTATTCAACCCATGCTGAATCGGTTTGAACAGGTGGCTCTCCCAGTCTATCAAGACCCTCAAAATCAAACCAATCTCAGTCTCAAAGAATGGGTCACTCTAGCGAGTATTGTGGAAAAAGAGTCGGTGGTGGCATCGGAACGCCATCGCATTGCTGGGGTCTTTACCAACCGCCTCAACCAGGGGATGACTCTGGGTGCTGATCCCACGGTGGAATATGGATTAAATATCCGACAAACGGAAGATCAACCCTTAACCCTGGCCCAGGTGAACACCCCTAACCCTTACAATACTTATCTGAATCCGGGTTTACCCCCGACCCCGATCGCTGCCCCGGGAGTTGCCAGTTTAGAAGCCACTTTAGCCCCAGAAGAGACGGAATATCTCTATTTTGTGGCCCTCTATGATGGCACCCATATTTTTAGTCGCACCTTAGCTGAACATGAAGCAGCTCAAGATGCCATCTGGGATGAGCGGGACCCGACGTTACGGTAATATAGCGTTTCTCATCTGTGTATGGTACATCCCTCACCCCAAACCCCTTTCCCTTTCAGGGGAGAGGGGATGCAAAAAAGTACAGAATGAGTCCGGAAACTGCTATATGATATTCCCCCAGTAGCCTGTGCCAATGGCTAGTGGGGTAATGTCTGAGAATTGAGTGCGATCGCCCTGGGCTATCCAGCCTTTGTATGTCAAAATCATTCTGCGGGGAATGCAGTTTCAACAACCCATCCTGGTGAACCCGGCGATCGCGCTGTCAAATCCAGATGATTGGCTCACAGCAGCTTCTCCGGGGGATCTACAAATGCGGTTCAACTGTGATTTCCGGTATTCCGCAGGGCGGTAGTTAGTTTTAGTCAGCGAAGGTCAATTACTATGTCTTGGGGAAAACTTTTAGAGCCCGACTTATTTTTAGGGGACTCAATTTTAAGCCTGACTCCAGATCTCGTCAAAGAGTATGACCTCAAGGGTCTGGTTTTGGATGTGGATGAAACCCTCGTCCCCCTTCGAGAAATTCAAGTGTCTGAGTATCTCCGGCAGTGGGTTGAACAAATTCGCCCGGTTGCTACCCTGTGGTTGGTGAGCAATAACATCAGTGAATCTCGCATCGGTGGCATTGCTCGCTCTTTAAATCTGCCCTACATTACAGGTGCAGCTAAACCCTCCCGGCGCAAGTTACGACAGGCGGTTACCGGGATGAATCTGCCGGTGGAAAAGGTGGCAATGGTGGGCGATCGCCTCTTTACCGATGTCCTCGCCGGGAACCGCTTGGGAATGTTTACCATTTTGGTAGAACCGATGATGGACCCTGGGGAAATCATGCAAACCAAGCATCCCGTGCGATCGCTGGAAGTCTGGTTATCTCAAATCCTCGGCGCTTCCCTCGCTCATAAGAAGTAACAGGTCATTGAGCTAAAACACCCCTTAAAAAAACCCTATAGAGCGCTGCATCTTAAAATATTGACCATGAGGTAGTTACACCCTCACGATAAGGGAACTCCAAACAATAAACTCTTCAAAATCTTTTAGAAGAGATCCCCCCAACC
>CAYUEH010000277.1:0-1785 GCA_964442465.1 uncultured Laspinema sp.
TGAGAATGCTTTTAAACTCACTCGGGGTGGCTTTTTATTCTTTGGGGGTTCAGAAGTCTTAGTTGTAAACAATACCGGACAACCGATTCTCCCTCCTGAGAATGAAAATATCTCCCTTCAGGTGACAGGTGAAGTCCAACAACTGCGAGTGGCGGAACTTGAGAGAGATTTTGGTTGGGATTTCTGGAATCCGGATGAGTATGTCGAATATGACCAGAGACCTGTGATTGTCGCCGAATCCGTTGCCTTAGCGCCGGATCCGAGCCAAATTTCAGATAATCCAGAACAGTTTTACGGGGAAAACATTGCTGTCGAAGGTGAACTCAATGAATATTTTACCTTCAATACCATGTTATTACAACAAGATAAGTTAATCGGTGGCGGAGATATCCTGGTGTTACTTCCCCCAGAAGCAAACCGGATTAATGCGGGAGAGGATATTGTCGTAACAGGTGAAGTTCGTCCTTTTGTGATGGCCGACATTGAGAGAGATTTGGATATTAGAGGATGGACTCCCGAGATGCAAAGTCTCTTCGCCGAGGAGTATGGAAACACTCCTGTGATGTTGGCTGAAGATGTTTATCAGATGAGTGAGTAAGATTAAGCTCACTTCCAGCTACCTCTAGCTACCTCTAGCTAAACTGAAGTAAATCAGAGAGAGACCTTTTGCAAAATCCTGCAAGAGGTCTCTTAAACTGCTCGGAATTTTTAATGGGTTTAGCTAATTTTTACCTAACTCTGCGGAGGGATTTAAAATGGGCGTTAAATTAATCCAATAGAGAGAACTCAGAACCGAGGCGATCGCCTACATTAAATATCCCCCTATAACTACTGAGAGGTCAACCCAATGAGCGAAGCAGACTCCCTACAGGATCGCGCTATTAATGCCACAGCAAAACTAGCGATTTCTAGTCAATTCGATGATTTCCAAACCCTCCATGTTTCCGTTCATTCCGACTCTACTAATTTGGTAAAAGGTGAATTAGAAGCGGTAGAAATTTCCGGAGAAGGGATGGTGATGAACCAAGAGTTAAGAATGGAAAAACTGGATATACAAACGGGAAAAATATCCGTCAAACCTCTCTTGGCTGCCATCGGCAATGTTCAATTACAAGAACCCACGGAAGCCACCGTTGCAGTGGTTTTGAATGAACAGGATATAAACGAAGCATTTGATTCCAATTATATTCAGGAAAAACTCCATAGTTTTCCGGTTACTGTCGATGGAAAACCCCTAACGGTGGATGCTCATCAGGTTGATTTTAGCCTTCCAGGAGAGGGAAAAATCAGACTCAGTATCGGCGTATTGTTCCGGGAAACCGGAGAAACTCGGCAGGTTGAATTTACTGCCATACCGAAGGTACAAGCCGATGGAACTGGGGCGCGTTTACAGGAAATTGAGTACCTGGATGGCAATGAAATCTCCCCAGAAATGACCAAAGAGTTACTAAGGAAATCCGAATCTCTGCTCAATATTTCTGATTTTGAGCTATCCTCGGGAATGTCGGTCCGGTTGCGAGGGTTAAGGATTATTCCGGGTCAAATTCACCTAGATGCTCAATCTTACATTGAGGAAATTCCTAGCGATTAAATCGATTTTATGAAATTAGAAATGCTGAAGGAAAGAGTCAGTTTAATATTAGGTTTGCGCGGATCATCCAGATTGACCTAACCCCCCAACCCCCTTCCCTAAGAGGGAAGGGGGAGAAGAGGGATATAAATCGTTCCGACAATAAAATTAAGGGGTGGGAGCATCTTGCTCCCTTTAAGCAAAAGGGAAAAAGG
>CAYUEH010000277.1:1885-7317 GCA_964442465.1 uncultured Laspinema sp.
GGACGCCGATCGCCTTCTCGTTCATGGTCTTCCACCGGACGTAAGACAGTCTCCGGAACTGGCTCACCAAGTTCCTGATAAATCGCCGCAATATGTTCCCGAAACAACTGGTCAAACATGGCATCCTGGTTAGAAGAATGACCTTCGCCAAACCACCAGAACCAATCCGAACCCTCGGCAGCATACAACGCTTCCCACGCTTCTGGATTGGCTTCTTCCGTAGCTTCCGGATGTTGTGCCAGCATCTGCCGCGCCGGTTCTAACAAATCCCAGGCTTTATTTTTGGCCGGGTCGCCAATCCAGGTTGTGAGACTGCCATCCACCCAAGATCCACTATGTAATCGATCGCTCGGCAGAGTCGCCGTAGCAGGAAACTTCTCGATAAACTCCGCCACGGTAACTAACTCAATTTCCCCATGATGACTGAGTTTTTCATAGAGGGAATTTAAGAACGGTTCGCCATCGCGGTTATAAAATTCCCAGCAGTTTTCTCCATCCAGGGCGATCGTCACTAACCAAGGCTGTTCTAACCCACTTTCAGCACCTGCGGGTTGGCGATGTTTCAGGGAATGACCGATCGCCTCTAAATGTCCCACCAAATCCGCTGCCGCCCGCCTCGGTTCCATCGCACCATAAGTAAACCCAATCAAATCCGATAAGCGGTGATCCCGGAATACAATCGATAAATCACCCTGGGGTGTTTCTAACCGATAAGGACGATACAAATACTCCGGTTCAAACAGATTTCCCGCCCCATCTCGATGGAAAAAGTGCTGCAACGTCCAGCCTAAAACCGCTTCATCAGAACAAATCCATTTAAACCCTTGTGCGGCAATATAGGGTAAAATCTCCGGACTAACCGCCTGTTCCGAAGGCCATAACCCACGCGGATTCTGCCCGAAACGCTCTTGATACATCGTCCAACATTTGCTCAAGTGCCGGGGAATATCTTCCTGCCATTGGAAGCGATGCTGGGGTAATTCCATATTGGGAATTGCCACCCGACCGGCATTGGTATCCGCCAGTAAGGGTAAAATCGGGTGGGTATAAGGGGAAGTAATCACCTCCAACTGTCCTGCTTCCTGCATCTGACGATGTTGGGGGATAATTCTGCTGATAATCTCGCGTTGCTTGGAATAGATGCGCTGGCGATCGCTCAAGGTGAAATTCCGACCTTGTTTCAACCAAGTTTCAATTTCCGGGTCATCCCAAAAAATCGGGTCAATCCAGGCGAGATTGTGCCATGCCAGCAAATCGCCATACTCGCGATCGCCCCAATGTTCCAAACACCATCCCCGGCCTTCATGCTGACGTTGAGCATACAATTCAGCGTACCGGGGATGGGGATCGATTAAGGTGCGATGGTTGCCATCAAAGAAATGCTCGACAATAAAATGTTTTTGTTCCAGGGTAAGCTGGTCTTCTGGAGTGAGGGCGGCAGTCAGGTAAGGATCGAACGCCGTGCCTTCGATATAATCCTCAAGCTGTAAGATTAAAGACGGTACTAAGTTCACCGTTTGATGGAGTTTAGGATACCGATTCAAGATCAGCACTAAATCTAAATAATCTTTCGTGCCGTGCAGACGGACCCAAGGCAATCGATACTGACCCCCAATTCGGCTTTTATAGAGGGGCTGATGCTGATGCCAAATAAAAGCAACATAGAGCGGGTGAGGCATAGTAAGAAAAAGTGATGAGGACAGGAGATGGCGATCGCCGGTCAGGGTCGAATCGTTCGTCGCACAAACGGCTTGCGGTGAACATTCTAAACCGACCCGCGATCGTCATATCCTTCTGAACTTACAGCACTTGTTCCACTTCAGCAATCTCAGGGATGGATTCGCGCAATTTGCGTTCGATCCCCATTCTTAAAGTCATGGCAGAACTCGGGCAGGATCCGCAGGCGCCTTGGAGGCGCAGCTTGACCACTGGACCATCCACTTCTACGAGTTCGACATTTCCGCCATCCGCCATCAAGTAGGGGCGCAGTTCATCTAAGACGTTTTCGACATTTTCCGACGTGAGTGCCAATGCAGACATAAATTCTCCTGGATTTAGGTTTATGGTCCTGTCCAAATTTTAACGGTTCTGGGGAACAGGTGAGGGCGATCGCCTTGAGGAAGAGGAGGAATTTGGGAGGGGAACCACGGATTTCACGGATTTTCACGCAGAGGGGCGGTTCACGGAGTCTGGGGGTCCAGGAATCTGGGCCACCCCAGACCCTTTTGCTGCCTTAAACGGTTGCCGGTTGCAGGAGTTTAATGTTGGAGAATTTGAACTCGGTGGTGGTTACCGTGTCATTTTCTTTGGAGTGGATGACTTGATGGGTCATCAGGTAATAGTCTCCAAATTGTTCGTAGGTGTCCTCAAAGTCGAGTTCTCGGATCAGGTCGTTGGTTTGAGCGTTGCGGAAGACGACATGATAGCGGGTGGCAACGTAACCTTCCCCGGTATCCAGACTTTCTGCGGTATCAATGGTAAACGCCATGCGGCCCATGACTCGGCTGACTTGGCAGATTTCGGTGCCTCGGATTTTGTAGTTGGACCCCATCGCATCCCCTTTGACCAGGATTTCTATGGCATCGGTGTCGTCGGATTCCCCAGCGCTAAAGCTGTTTTTACCGTGGGCCTCCTCAAATTTGCTCCGTTTGCGGTGGGTGACGATATCCCGCAATTGGGTATAGACGCTTTGTTGCACCTCTTCGTGGTCGATTCCGCTGACTTCTACGCTGAGGTCACCTTTAATGTGGATTTGGCCGGTATAGGTTTCTTCTCCCTGTTTGACTTGGAGTTCGGCCCGATATCCTGGAAAGTTCGAGTCCCAGGTGTAACGGTTTTCGTAGGCGGCGCGAAATAAATCCCGGGGGTTCGTTTGTTCTGTCATGTTTGCCCTTGGTTTTTTAATGTTGACCTTCTTTTAGGGTACAAGCTGACTGGGTGGGTTGTGGGATCGCTGTCAAGGGACCCGCCCTCTGGGGTGCGCCGAGACCTAAAGTCGATTTTCTCTTGAACCTGCCTTCCCAGACTTCCGCTGTGTAGTTTTTATAGACCGATCGCAATCGGATTCCAGATCCTGTTCGTAGTAACGACTTCAGTCGTTACCGCCTGTCATGGCCTCTGCCATGACAGGCACCAACATCGGGTTCATCGCTGGTTTGGGGACTGGATCTTCCCCCTCCAACCGGGCGTGACGAAAGCCTGAGCTTTCGTCACGCGGTAACGACTGAAGTCGTTACTACAAACAGGGGTGCGGCTCCTGTTCGTAGTAACGACTTCAGTCGTTACCGCCTGTCATGGCCTCTGCCATGACAGGCACCAACATCGGGTTCATCGCTGGTTTGGGGACTGGATCTTCCCCCTCCAACCGGGCGTGACGAAAGCATAAGCATTCGTCACGCGGTAACGACTGAAGTCGTTACTACAAACATTTTAGAAGAGCAAAATGGGGCCAAACACTGGGTTTCTGGTCCCTGGGGTCTCAGACTGTCCCCACCCCTGTACTATCCGCAATCTTCTCGCAGAGGAATGATTTTGTGGTTCAGGGATGGGGTCATCTCCGGGGCGGATTTAGAACTTAGGCAGGGGGCGGCTAGGGGCAGATTCACGGTGACGGTTGAGCCGAGTCCTTCCCCCATACTATAAAAGTGAATCTCTCCGCCCATGCCTTCGATAATTTTTTTGGAGAGGGATAGACCTAAACCTGTTCCGGGGTAGGGACTGGTATAGGCTTCATGAACTCGAAAAAACGGTTCAAAGAGTCGCGATTGATATTCTAGGGGAACGCCGATTCCTGTATCGGAGATGCGAATTTCTACCCGATTGGGATGGTCTACATCCGGGTTTATCACTTTGTGAGTGAATGTTTCGGCTTCTATGATGATGCCGCCTTGATGGGTAAATTTAATGGCATTTCCGACTAGATTTAACATGACTTGAAGGATCTGCTTGTCATTCCCTTGGAGGAAAATATTTCGGGAATTAGAGGGTTGGGTAATTTTAAAGGTGAGTTGTTTAGATTCAATTTGATTGAAGGCACAGCGTTCGATATTTTTTAAAAGTTTATGTAAGTTAACGGGGGTGATTTTTAGGTCGAGAATGGCATTGGTTTTGGGTTTATTGAAATCCAAAACGTCATTAATCATCTGGAGGAAGTGGAGGGCGCTATGGTGAGCTTCATGGATAAATTCCCGTTGTTCTTCGGTATCGTCTACCATATCATCGAGAATGAGTTGCAGAAATCCGATGATGTGGTTGAGGGGAGTGCGGAATTCGTGGGAAATTTTGCCCAAAAAATCATGTTTGAGGCGGGCGGCTTCTTGGGCTTGTTGTCGGGCTTCTTGGAGTTCGTGGTAGAGGGTAGCTGAGGCGATCGCACTGCCGGCTTGCTTGGCGACTTCTTGGACTAATTCGATTTCGGCTTCACTCCACAGGAGGGGACAAGGCTCTTGATAAAGCCTGGATTTATGGAGTTGGTGATACAAGACGATCGCCCCATTCGGTCGATCTTCATAAGCCGTAGGGACAATCAACGTTGAATACCGTTCGCCATTTTCTTGGGGTAGAGTTGTATCGACGAGGACGGGTTCCAGGGTGGCGATCGCCCTGCCAATTTCTGGACATTCCTCTAGTCTGATTTCCCATCCCAACATCGAAGGCATTGCCTGTTGCTGATACTCCGCCACTACCTTTAAGGGCTGATTTTCTTCCTGATAGGAATAAATAATACAACGGCTTGCACCCAATCCACTCCCTAAATCTCGGGCAGTTTGCTGCCAAATTCGCTCCAAGTTCGACGTGCGATGGATAGTTTTAGCAATTTGCAGTAGTAGCTGTTGTGATTCCCTTGACTCTTTCTCAGACATGACACCCTTCCCCTCATCGGCTGAACTGGCCGAACGTTACAGACTCTTTCTAATCATCATTAAAGACTCGTCAGTATTAATCCTAATCGCTTTGGGAGGATTATTCAGTCACATCCAGGACAAAGAAGCGCCGGAGAGTTATCCCGCCAACTGCCTACCCGAAAGCGGTATATATTCAAGTCCACTGGAATTTTTGCATGATCTTTCTCTCCATGACCAGTGTCTTGCAGTCTCTTTATAAAATCTTTAGGAAAGATAATTTAATCATCTTCTTCTGTCAACCGTATAATTACGGAATTCATCAGGGTTGACGGGATTTTACCCCCGGTATCTCATGTAAAGATATCGTGAAGCCTCCACCCTGGGGCCTCATGCGATCGCCCATCTCGCCATCCACAACCCCGTTCGTCTTGCGGGAGAATATTTCATACGGAATGCGGTTGGAATAGGTCTTGAAAAACAAGTTGAGCAATTGTAGGGTGGGCATTGCCCACCCTACAATTTTTAATGCTTTGATCAACCGGATTTAGTATCATGCCAACCCGACGAAATGATTGCAAGAATTGAGAC
>CAYUEH010000278.1:0-7311 GCA_964442465.1 uncultured Laspinema sp.
GTGGCGGGACCGGCGATTTTGGACTATTTGGAAGTCCGCGATCGCGTGGTTCGGGAATTGAGCGATCGGTTTAAGGTCAAACCCGAGGAAATCTGCGATCGTATTGATAGTATTCAAGGGGAATTGAAATCCACCCAAAAGCAATTAGAAGCCCTGAAAGCCGAATTAGCCATTGTTAAATCGGACCAATTACTCGCGGATGCTGAATCTATCGGGGAGTTTAAATTGATTGTCGCTAATCTCGGCGAAGTCGATGCGGAATCATTAAAAACTGCTGCAGAACGTTTACTGCAAAAACTTGGAAATGGGGCGGTAGTTTTAGGGTCAGTTCCCAGTTCTGATAAAGTCAGTTTAGTCGCTGCTTTTAGTAAAGAAGTGAATGCCAAAGGATTGCAAGCGGGTAAATTTATTGGGGCGATCGCCAAAATTTGCGGTGGCGGTGGCGGGGGACGTCCGAACCTGGCACAAGCAGGGGGACGAGACCCGAACCAGTTAAAACCGGCGTTAGAGACGGCTAAAACTCAGTTAAAAGACGGGTTGCAGTAGTCAAGTCAATGGGGTGGGCCTTTGCCCACCCTTGTCGCCAATCTCAATGAAGCCAAAGCAGGCGATCGCCTGTAATTTTTTTTGAAATAAAATTTAACCTTGTCTACCCTCCCGTTTTCTAACGGCGATCGGATATCCTCGGAACAAGCCTTTTTAGGAAAGGGAGATATCTATGGGTAACTTCATCAAGCGAGCTTGGCACCAATTCTTGCACTTACTTTATAAACGTACCATCCTAGTTTTAACGGTTTTATTTTGTATTGGGGTGGGCGTGGCGATGGCAAATATGTCCCGTCTCTCTTCCCATTTGATTACATCTCAAGCCCTTCAAAATGCGTCTTTATTTGCGGAGGCGATGCAAGAAGCACGCACCCTCTACAGTGGGCAAGCGGTTGACCGGATTAATGAGGTCCCCGGAATTAGTGTCACCCACAACTATAAAACTCAAACCGGGGCGATCCCTTTACCCGCTACATTTTTAATGGAATTAGGCCATACCATTAGCCAAAATAATAGGGGAATGTCCGCCCATCTTTATAGTGATTATCCCTTTCCCTGGCGACAGCAAGAGGGGGGACCGAAAGATGGGTTTCAACGGGATGCGTTGCGCTATTTAAAACAATTTCCAGACCGTTCGTTTTATCGAACTGAGAAGGTTGGGAATAATCAGATGTTTCGCTATGCTCAAGCCGATTTAATGAAAGCCACCTGTGTTGCTTGTCATAACTCCCATCCCGATAGTCCTAAAACTGATTGGCAAGTGGGAGATGTGCGCGGTATCTTAGAAATTTCTCAGCCTTTAGGCAGTTTTATTGCCGATACCCAAAGGGGATTGAGTGGAACATTTTTGATGTTAGGCGGACTCTCAGGATTAGCGTTATTTGGACTAACTTTAATTCTCGGTCGTTTACGACAAACGGCTAAAGAATTAGAACAGCGAGTGAAGGATAGAACTGCTGATTTAGCGATTGCCAATGGAGATTTAGAAAAACGCAATAAATTGATTCAGCAGGTATTTGGACGCTACTTGAGCGATAAAGTGGTGGCCACTTTACTGGATACGCCAGAAGCGCTTAAGTTAGGAGGCGATCGGCGTCAAATTACCATTCTGACTTCAGATTTACGAGGATTCACTGCCCTATCGGAACGACTTCCCCCAGAACAAGTGGTGGAAATTCTCAATTTTTACCTCAAACAGATGGCTGATATCATTACTGAATATGAAGGTACGATTGATGAATTCATGGGGGATGGCATTTTAGTGCTTTTTGGTGCACCGACTCCCCGCTTCGATGACTCGACTCGGGCAGTTGCCTGTGCCCTAGCGATGCAATTAGCCATGAAAGGGGTGAATGAAAAAATGACCGAATGGAATTTACCTCCCTTAGAAATGGGAATTGGGATTAATACGGGGGAAGTTGTCCTGGGAAATATTGGCTCAGAAAAGCGAACAAAATACGGCGTTGTAGGCAGTCAGGTGAACTTAACTTATCGCATTGAATCCTACACCACGGGGAGTCAAGTGCTGATTTCCAGTTCAACCTTGAGGTCCATTACGGTTCCGTTACGGATTAATCGTCAAAAACAGGTGAAACCCAAAGGGGTGAAAGAACCGATTACCATTTATGATGTGGGGGGAATTGGCGGCGAGTATAATCTTTATCTACCTGAAGAAGAAGAAATTTTTGTGACCCTGACTGAATGTATTCCGGTGCAATATACAGTTTTAGAAGGGAAACATATCGGAGATAAAATCCTGAATGGAGATTTAGTCAAGCTCTCTCCTAAAAGTGCTGAAATGCGGATTAAAGAAGGAAACTATAATGGGGTTCCCCCGGTCATGAGTAACCTGAAGTTAAACTTAGTCCATTTTTACTATGGAATTTTAAAAACCAGCGAAGATATCTATGCCAAAGTGCTAGATACTCCAGCGGAACCGGGTCGTTTTTATATCCGATTTACGGCTAAACCCCCGGAGGTTAGAGAAAAGTTGGATAGTCTCTATAAAGCCTTGGAAACGAAGTAAGTTTGACAGTTCAAGGGGAATTTCCGGTTTCAGGGTGGAGTTTAATCTGCTTTTTTAGCCTGAATCACTTGCAAACTTCCCCCGGCATAGAGTCGTGGAGAATCAACTTGAAATCCAGTCTGTTGCAACAGTTGGGGTAAATTCGTTTGGAGTAATTGCCAAGCGGTTTCGGTTTCAAATAGCCAGAAAAATAGGGCTAATCCGGGCCAAAGTAGCGGATTGGTGGGGGGATGAAAATCAACCAGGGCAAATGTTCCTCCCGGCTTCAGGACCCGATAGACTTCCTGGAGAATTTGCCGCAATTGCTCGGGCTCCATTTCATGGAGGGCGGCGCTGGTATGCACGAGGTCAAATTCATTGTCGCCCAAGGGGATATTTTCGGCAAAGGCTTCAATGTAGGAGGCTTCGGGGACATTGTTTCGCGCCCGATTTAGGGAGAGGGGGGATGCATCCAAGCCGGTGACGTTGGGGGAAGATTGGACGAGATAGGCGGTAGCTTGACCACTCCCACAGCAGAGATCGAGAATTTTGCTGTCGGGATGGAGGGTGAGCCCTTCGAGGGCTAACTGCCGAAAGCGAGATTCCCCACCGACGCTGAGGGCGGCGATGCGGGAGATGCCATCGTAAAGCCACTGATAGCGATAACTCCAGTCTCTCAGAATAGTTGCCACGGATACCCCCTTTAATAAAAATTCAGATTTAACTCAAACTGTGACTTAATCAACGGTATTATTGTTAAAATAAGTAAACAATAATGAAAACACTAAGGAAACTGTGACTGCTATGGGCCGTGTAGGGGTACTGTTACTAAATTTAGGTGGGCCGGAGCAAATTGAGGATGTTCGACCCTTTTTGTACAACCTGTTTTCTGACCCGGAAATCATTCGGTTGCCATTTCCGTGGATGCAAAAACCCCTGGCATGGCTGATTTCGAGCCTGCGGAGTAAAAAATCCCAAGCCAATTATATGGAAATTGGTGGGGGGTCGCCGTTGCGTGGGATTACTGAGGAGCAAGCGATCGCCTTGCACAAAAGTTTACAGGACAAGGGACAGGATGTTCAAGTTTACATCGGAATGCGCTACTGGCATCCGTTCACGGAAGAGGCGATCGCCCGCATCAAGCGCGATGGCGTCGAACAATTAGTTATCCTGCCGCTATATCCCCAATTTTCCATTAGCACCAGCGGGTCCAGTTTCCGATTATTGGAAAAAATTTGGACAGACGACCCCTCTTTAGCGCCCCAAGAACACACGGTTATCCCCTCCTGGTATCAACGTCCCGGTTATCTTCAGGCAATGGCGCAATTGATCGCCCGAGAACTGGATGGGTTTGAAAATCCTGACCAAGTGCATATTTTCTTTAGCGCTCATGGGGTCCCGGTCAGCTATGTGGAAGAAGCAGGCGACCCCTATCAGCATGAGATTGAGGAATGTACGCGACTGATTGTGCAAACCCTGAATCGTCCCAATCGTCATACCTTGGCCTATCAAAGTCGAGTGGGTCCGGTGGAATGGCTCAAACCCTATACGGAAGATGCGATCGCTTCTTTAGCGGCAGAAGGCATTAACGATTTACTGGTGGTCCCGATCAGCTTTGTCTCGGAACATATCGAAACCCTCCAAGAAATCGATATGGAATATCGAGAAGTGGCAGAAGAGGCGGGAATTGAAAATTTCCATCGGGTCCCGGCGTTGAATACTCATCCGGTGTTCATCGAGGATTTAGCGGATTTAGTCGTGGAGGCGATCGATGCGCCACCCTTGACCCTGGATCAGGTGATGCGTCCCCAGAAAAACTTCAAAATGTATCCCCAAGAACGTTGGGAATGGGGCATGACCACTGCTGCGGAAGTCTGGAATGGACGACTGGCAATGCTGGGTTTTATGGGACTGTTGATTGAATTAATTAGCGGTCATGGACCGTTACATTTCATCGGATTGCTATAGTAGCTATCGGAGAGTGAGGGATTTCTGAGTAACCGAAAGCGCGTATTCTGGATGGAAAACCCGGAAAGACCCCGGTTTCTAGTCTGCTTTTTTCATGCCGAAATTTAGTCCGGTTCGGTTTTATTTTGGCGCGGATTTTTCCGCCCACCCTGCTGCATATACCAGCGATACCAAGCCTGGGAAGAGCGAATTGCTAACCACAACAGGAGTAAGGCAATAATGCCACCTTCGGTGGGGGCGTCGAAGGCGAAGAGAACGAGGCAAATACATAAGGCATCTTGAGCGAGAATGGCCCAGAGGGGTAATTTTCCGAGGCGATAGAACCACCCGACTTGCACCAGTTGGAGCACGAGGGCTAATAATCCGCCGATGACGCCAATTAGAGCAACAATAAAGGTGGGGGCATCACTGTTGTCCCCAAAACTGGCAGCGGCGATCGCCATCCCCATAATTGCCCCAACAAACGGACTAAATACCAGTTGCACGTTTTGGAGGAGGCGTTGTCCCCAGGGTTGTTTGGAGGCAAATAGTTCAAATAAGGACCAACTCACCAAAACCCCGATCGCCACCTGGGGGGAAACCCGCGACAGCAGGGGGACGCGGGACCATAATTCATCCGCATTTAACAAACCGATTAACAGCAGGGGTAGGGCAATCCTCAAACCCCCTGCTGCTGAGGCTGATAGCGCCGCTAGGAGTGGAATCATCATATTGGCAATTTAGTCTCGTGGAATCTTGTGGTTTCCGCTCACCTAGTCCAGCTATCGGAGTTTACGCTTTTCGGCGATCGCCGAGGGGTTTTGACCGCAGATACCGAAGTGGGTGGCGATCGCACCCCGCCTCGTTGCGTTCCGGTTTTGCTGCATCCCCTAATTCATAGTTTAAATGCTGAGGCGCTGATCTGCCTGCAACAGCACTGAGTTCGGTTCGGCTTTTCTCTGTCCCTGCATGGTTACCTCAACCCGACTCCCTCCCTGGAGGATTCTGAGGCTGACCCATTCCCTGCCGTTCTAGTCTAAATTAAACCAGGGATCAATGACTTCGATATGGGTCTCAAGAAATTATCCCTAAGATTGGCCGGAATCGTCGCGTTTATCTATCCTGAAACTGCCCTAAAAACTGTATAATAGACTACAGTAGTGCGTTGCTAACAAACCGAACTGCCCTGTCTTTTTCCAGTATAAGCATAAAATATTTTTTTGGATAATTCTATGTTTTATGCTTATCAATAACCCAGAATGCCTAAAGTCAAGCCCCTCTCCTCTCCCCCAGGCGGAACCGGATTAGCCTCGGGGGGTCTCTTCCGAGTTATGCTAGGGCCGATCCAGCCATGACAACCGTAGAGATTCAGATTTAAGGGGCCGGAAATTCCCTTACTGACAGGACTTACGCATTATTTGATATCAAACCCTAAATGGAGGGTTGATTCGCGAATCAACCCTACAGAATACGGGGTTTATGCGTCAGTCCTGACTGAAAGATTCAGGGTAATTCAGGGTTTGCACCACCAGCGCGATCGCCAATATGGAGCATAGGAAAATGTCCGATTCACTCTTTGCCGATGCCAGCAAACGCTTAGAACGGGCGATGAAATACGTCTCGATTTCTGAAGACGCCCTGGAATATCTCAAATATCCTAAAGCTAGTTTAAACGTCTCCATTCCCGTGCGCATGGACAACGGTTCCTTACGCATTTTCCAAGGTTATCGAGTCCGCTATGACGATACCCGAGGTCCGGGAAAAGGAGGCGTCCGTTATCATCCCAATGTTTCTTTGGATGAAGTCAAATCCCTCGCCTTTTGGATGACCTTTAAATGTGCCGTTCTTGACTTACCTTTTGGCGGAGCAAAAGGCGGCGTTACCGTCAACCCGAAAGAACTTTCTAAACTGGAATTAGAACGATTAACTCGCGGTTATATTGATGCGATCGCCGACTTTATTGGCCCCAACATTGATATTCCTGCCCCCGATGTTTATACCAACCCCACCATCATGGGTTGGATGATGGATCAATATAATATTATCAGTCGTTCTCTCAACCCCGGCGTTGTTACCGGCAAACCTGTCACCCTAGGCGGCAGTTTAGGTCGAGATACCGCCACCGGCAGCGGTGCTTATTATGTCATTGAAGCCATTATGGCAAAATTTGACCGACTCCCCCATCAAACCACCGTCGCCGTTCAAGGATTTGGAAATGCTGGTTCTGTGGTGGCTGCACTCCTGGCTCAGGCGGGATACAAAGTGGTCGCCGTCAGCGACTCGCAAGGGGGAATTTATGCCAAAAAAGGGCTGGATATTCCCAGCATTCTCCAGTACAAAAAATCTAATTCGGGGATTCAAGCGGTCTATTGTCAAGACTCAGTTTGCAATATTGTGGAACATGAAATTATCACCAATGAGCAACTGTTGGCCTTAGAGGTGGATATCCTGATTCCTGCTGCTTTGGAAAATCAAATCACCGCAGCCAATGTCCAAGATGTCAAGGCAAAATATATTTTTGAAGTGGCCAATGGACCGATTAGTTCTGAAGCCGATCGCATCTTAGAAGACCGTGGCATTTATATCGTTCCGGATATTTTAGTTAATGCTGGAGGGGTGACGGTCAGTTATTTTGAATGGCTGCAAAATCGCAGCGGTTTGTATTGGGAATTGGAGGAAGTTGAAGAACGCTTGCAAAAGAGAATGCGCAAAGAAACCGAGAAAATCTGGCAAATTGCTGATGAATTCTCCATTTCCATGCGAACTGCTGCTTATGTGCATGGGTTGAATCGTCTGGGAGAAGCCCTCAGTGC
>CAYUEH010000279.1:0-7283 GCA_964442465.1 uncultured Laspinema sp.
TTCAAGGCTGATTATTGAGCCGCCCTGAGCCAGACGGGTCTAGGGCAAGGGTTGTGGAGTAGACTGGCTGATTAGCCCAACATAACCCCTAACACTTCGCATCACTCTTAGGGTAGAAGCCAGAGCACAGGTAACCCCGTAAATTTAAAGAGAGAACAACCCAATTGCGATCGCCAACCGACCCGGGAAGTCTGCGGATTAACTCGCGATCGCCAGTTTTGATTCTCTTTCCAAAAGTCGTGGTGAGTGAACCTCTCAATATGCATTTAGAAATATGGCCCGGTAAAGTCTATCCCTTGGGTTCCTGCTGGGATGGTAAAGGCACAAATTTTGCGTTATTTAGTGAAAACGCCACCGCCGTAGAACTCTGTTTATTTGACAAAGACCAGAAAGAGCAACGCCTTTCTATAACCGAAGTCGATAACCATGTCTGGCATGGTTACATCCCCGGCATCTCCCCAGGACAGCGCTATGGATATCGAGTGCATGGACCTTATGACCCCGATGCCGGTCATCGGTTCAACCCCAACAAACTCCTGATCGACCCCTACGCCAAAGCCATTGAAGGAGATGCGATCAACGGACCCGAACTCTCCGGCTATAACTGGGAAGACCCCGAAGAAGACCTCTCCTTCAGCCAAACCGATAGCGCGCATTTAATCCCCAAATCCATCGTCATCGATGAGTCCTTTGATTGGGAAGGGGACCAACTCCTCCGAACCCCCTTCCATGAAACCATCATCTACGAAACCCACGTTAAAGGATTTACCAAACTGCAACCGAATATCCCCGAAGAAATACGCGGCACCTATAGTGGACTAGCGCATCCTGCCGTTATTTCTCACCTGCAAACCTTGGGAATTACCGCAGTGGAACTGATGCCCGTTCATCACTTCCTCGCCTACCCCGGACATCTCGCCGATAAAGGACTCAAAAATTATTGGGGTTACGACTCCATCAACTTCTTCGCCCCTTATTCCGGTTATAGTTCCGCCACGGTCCCCGGAGAACAAGTGCGGGAATTTAAAGAAATGGTCAAGGCCCTGCATAAAGCAGGCATCGAAGTCATTTTAGATGTAGTGTACAACCATACCGGGGAAGGCAATCACCTCGGTCCCACGGTGTCCCTGCGCGGGGTAGATAATGCCTGCTACTATCGCCTCGTGGATGACAATCTCCGGTATTACATGGATTTCACCGGATGCGGCAATTCCCTCAACGTCCGCCATCCGCAAATCCTAAAATTAATTATGGATAGTCTGCGCTACTGGGTGCTAGAAATGCACGTCGATGGGTTCCGATTTGACTTGGCATCGGCCCTAGCGCGGGAACTGTATGATGTCAACAATCTTGGGTCTTTCTTTAATATCATCCATCAAGATCCAGTCCTTTCCGATGTCAAACTGATTGCTGAACCCTGGGATGTGGGTCCTGGAGGCTATCAGGTGGGGAATTTTCCCCTGTTATGGTCCGAATGGAATGGGCGGTATCGCGATACCGTGCGTGACTTTTGGCGGGGAGAGGACCGGACCCTAGGGGAATTTGCCTATCGGTTTACCGGAAGTTCGGATTTGTATGAAACCACCGGGCGCAGTCCTTATGCCAGCATTAACTTTATCACGGCTCACGATGGCTTTCCCCTCTACGATTTAGTCAGCTACAACGAGAAGCATAATGAGGCCAATGGGGAAAATAATTGTGATGGGGAGAGTCATAATCGGTCCTGGAATTGTGGTGCAGAAGGAGAGACGGATGATCCCCAGGTGTTGGCGTTGCGAGAACGCCAAAGGCGGAATTTTCTGGTGACTCTGATGCTGTCCCAAGGGATCCCCATGTTGTTGGCGGGGGATGAAATGGAACGCAGCCAAGGGGGGAATAATAATGCCTACTGTCAGGATAGTGAAATTTCCTGGCTGAATTGGGAGTTTCCCGAGGAAAAAGCGAATTTGTTAGATTTCACTCGGCAACTGATTTATTTCCGGCGCAAGCATCCGGTGTTTCAGCGGCGTAAGTGGTTTCAGGGCCGCCCGATTTATGGGAAGACGGTGAATGATATTGCCTGGTTCAATCCTGATGGCAGCGAGATGGCGGATGAGGAGTGGGGTGTGGGATTTGCCAAGGCGATCGCCGTCTTTTTGAATGGCCAGGAAATTCCTCGGCGTAATCGCTATGGTCAGCGCGTCATTGACGAAAGTTTCATCCTGTTCTTTAATGCCCATTGGGAATTAATCGAGTTTAAGTTACCCGAGGGCTTAAATCAACAGCAGTGGGTGGCCTTGATTGATACGAAGGAACCCAGTTTTTTGGAAGATGGACCCACCTATACTGGGGATCGGGCGGTCCCGGTTTTCGGGCAATCCGTGGTGGTGTTAAGGCGTTCCGAGTAGGAAGGCTAGGATCCAGGGTCGGGGCAGTCCCTGAATTGTCCCGACCTCCCGGGGTTGCTCTGAGAAATGCCGGATTTTTGCCCGATTCACTTTTGCGGAAAAGAGTGCGTCACGGAAGCCACCGCAACGCACCAGCACACCTGCCAAATTTATGGCAAGACGATGTAACAGGATAGTAAGGAATAGTAGATTACCATATTGTCTGCATCAAAAATCACAATTTAAAAAAAATAGCGGTTCCCCCAGTTATATTGCGGTTCGGTGGACTGATGAGGTATTCTCTCAAAGCCCCTCTCCCAAAGTGGGAGAGGGGTTTGGGGCCGCCATCGCTGTACCCGGTTGATATAAGAAAGGCTATAAGGTCCGGATATGTAGCTACGCGAACGCACTCCTCCCCGGTTTTTGGTCCCTGAGATCTCAGACTGTACCCTAGGACTCGGTTAGACTAGGCCACAGTCGTAGTTTGTTTATGAATTTATGTAACAATTGCGTCATAAAGTCATTTAGATAGAACCGATGGATACGACTCTCTCCTCAACGTTTTTTTTAACCCTACTGATGACGATCGGGTTATTTTTCTTTATTCGGGCGTCGGTGAAGGACCGAACGGAGGAACTGCAATGGGTAACCGAACAGCCGGAAGAGGCAATTTTGCCTGAGTTGCAAGGGTATTTCGATCGCCGCGCTTATCGGGTGAAAGCGGTGGATGGGGAACGCAATCAAGTCACGTTTGAAGGATATGTCCGTCCGAGTTGGTTTCTGGCGATTTTCTTGACCCTGTTAGCGGCAGTGGGGATGCTCTGTTTGGGCCTAATTCTCTCAATGGTCATCCCACAAGGGGGAAATTTATTTCTAGGGTTGATTCTGTTGTCCCCAGTCGCTGGATGGTTTTACTGGCAGAAGTCGGGTCGCATAGAACAGGTGTCTCTCCAAGTCAAGTCTCTGGAGAGTTCTGGGGATAATCCCACCCAAAATAGAATTACAGTCACGGGTCATCGAGATGAGTTGGCCGTGCTGAAGCAAACCCTAGGACCTCGGTACAGGCAAGGTTAGAAACCCGGTTGCTTGATCTGAGTTCTACAAAGAAAGCCACAAAGTAGGACTAGAAGTAAGACTAGAAACCCGGTAACCGTCCGGGTTATCTCATCCTCTGCTGACCCTTGAGGGGGATACTACAGCAGAAATTAGCCCGATGCAAACCCGTAAGCTTGTCATGGAGCTAATTTCTAAAAAGCGTCGTATTTTAATCGGTTTGTTTCCTTATTGACCCAATTTCGGTCAAGTCCGACGTCAAGTTTAGTTTGATCGGCCCAACCCTGTTTACCCGGTTCCTGGTGAGGATGACGGGTGATTTCGGCAGCGTGATAGCCCGGATTGAGACCGGAACTTTACCCTGACCGTGGGAAAACCGATCGCCCGGGAAAAGTTCAGGTTTTAGAACTCGCGGCGATCGCGACTTCACCCAAATTTCCCTAATCGCCAAGGAAACGGGATGCGCCTACAGATCGCAACTCTTAATGCGGGAGTAAAACCGTTCTTTTTCCATGACAAATCAACCGATTGACGGAACATTTGCCCTGACGGGACTCTCTATGACGGCAGCTTTGACAAACACCGGGTTAATGCCCCTGTAAATTTGCTAAATTTACTCGGCACTCTGTTCGATTCCTCGCGGACTCGAACGATTGCACCGCCGGGTCATCCGAGGCGATCGCCCGCCCAGTATAATCCCTCGCCGCAGCCGATGGGTCCCTTGAACCTTCAGTTCTCATGACTGACAGAAAAACTCTTTTACCGGACTGATAAAGCCACGGGGGGTATTTCTGCTTTGCTCTCAAAAAACTTTAAGCTGGGGAATAAGAAATGATTTTCTTCTACATATTGAGCACCGAACAATCCTTTTTCTGCCCAGAAGTATCGATCCGTGGTATGCTCGTTTCTCTTAACTAACAACAAAGCCGGTGGCACGATGCCTTCTGCCTTGATGAATTTACGGGCGGCTGTGACTGGCTTATCTTCACCGCTTTCGATACTATACTGAGGCACGTGCTCTAAAATCCTGCGCCCTTCTTGGCGGCGACGGCTCTTACGCTTACGTCTCCTTGCCAAAATCCTTACCTCCTATTTCAGCCGACAGGTGTAGTGATGGTTACAAAAGTCGTGCTGATTATATCCGCTGTAATAAAAAAAATCAATCCCTCTTGCTAAGTTTGTTACCAAACGCCGCAACCATTGTTTCATAAGGCTTTCAAGAGTTTTTTCCCTCTCTGATAGAGAAAGAGACGGCAAAAATTCACAAAACTATAAAGTTTGTTACAAAAATCAATAGAGTGGAGCCGATGAGGGAGTTGAGAATTCCCCAGCCCGGTTTACCCCAGGGAATCGGCGCTATATTCCTGTGTTGATGAACCGTCCTCAATCCCTGACGCCCCGGGATTGCCATAAAATTGCCACAGAATTTCCACAGGATTGTCCGAAAATAAAAGAACGTTCAACGGGTTTGCTCAATGCGGCTAAAGTATCTTACCCCAGAAGTAAACAACCGGACCCAATTTCTGCCAACATAAACAATGAGGGTCCGGTCCTCGGATTAAGCGAGTCAGGATAAACAGGGTGCGGGGAAAAGAGGCGGGCATCAGTGAGCGTTACTGTATTCAATCGAATAAGGGAAAATGGGAATGGGAGCCAGTTCAGAATTTGTTGCCCTGTGCAAATCACAGGTGGGGTTGCTCTCGAAAGGGCTAGGGTCCTCCGTGAGCGTGGTCTATTTGACAGAAGAACTGGCAGAAGACCGGGAAGCCAAGCTGATTCCGATTGTGACTTATCCCGAAAGCGCTGTGGTGTGGGAAGAAAATCCGGCGCGGGCGATCGCCGGTTCCCAGATGGCCACAGAAATCCCAGGGCGGCCCACCCCTGGCTTTCCACCCACGGCAATCCCAGGGGAAACCCCGACAACGGGAAGAAATGCCCCCCTTACTCAAGCCCCCCCCTTAGTCTCCGCTTCCTCCCAAAGACCCGTGACGGTTCATTTAGTCGAACCGATTCGATATTTAAACCCCGAGGATGAACCGATCGCCGAGGGGGAAGATTTGGCGCAACACCGACAAATCGTCTTACCCCTGATCCATGAAGAAATTGTCATGGGACTGTTGGTGACGCGCCGGGAGGACCGACCCTGGACCGATCGCGAACGAATCCAGGTCGAATGCATCGCCCAAACCATTGCGATCGCCTGCATTTTAGATCGACGCCAACGCTGGTTAAGTCAGCAACTACGCCAACACCAACGCCTGCAAGCGGAACAACATGATTTACTCGATAACCTCCTGCACCAGGTCCGCAGTCCCCTCACCGCCTTACGGACCTTTGGAAAATTATTGTTAAAACGCCTGCGGGAACCGGATCCGAACCGCGATATTGCCGGAAGTATCCTGCGGGAGAGCGATCGCGTTCAAGAGTTGCTGCAACAAATGAATCTGGCGATCGAACCGGAAGAAATCCCAGGGGTCCCGGATCGGCAAACCGAGGTCCCGTCGGAAACCCCGAGGTTGGAGAAGCGATCGCCCCAATTGTTACTCCCCTCCTTTGATTTAGAACCCTGTGATATCCTGACGGTACTCGAACCGTTGCTGATTTCCGCCCAGGCGATCGCCAGTGAACGTCATCTGGAATTGACGACCCAGATCCCGTCGGAATTGCCTGGGGTTCTCGCTTCTCCCAAGGCCCTGCGGGAAGTCCTGAGTAATTTGCTTGACAATGCGTTGAAATATACCCCCTCCGGAGGCCAAATTTATGTGAAAGTGGGGAGTCAGCGGCAAATGGAGGGAGTCACCTTGATGGCGATCGCCATTAGTGACACGGGTATCGGTATCCCCCCCCAAGACTTAGAACAGTTATTTCAACGGTATTATCGCGGAGTCAAAGCTCTGAGTGATATTCCCGGGACCGGATTAGGATTGGCGATCGCCCGTGAACTGATTACCCAAATGCAAGGGGAAATCGAAGTCTTTAGTCCCACTCCCCCCCAATGGCGAGCCCCCCATTGGCAACACCGCCCCTGTTCCGATCATCCGGGGACAACTTTTATTGTGTGGCTGCAACTCTAAGGGGGATTTTCCCTGAAAGATTCTCAATCTGTTCATCCGCTCTATGAATTTATCTTTACTCTTTGCGATCGCCTTAGCCATCGTTCATATTGGAGCCAAAAATCTGCTCTTTCTGGGTTCAGTTCCCCGTAACCGCTGGCTTTCCATAGCAGGGGGCGTATCGGTGGCTTACACTTTTGTTCATATTTTTCCCGAATTGAGTGCCGGACAAGCTAGAGTTGAGGAGTCAGCGCTCAACGGTTTAGACTTTTTAGAACACCATGTTTACTTGATGTCACTGTTAGGATTTTCCATTTTTTACGGATTGGAAAAATTGGCTAAGACATCGCGGCAGCAACAACTTAAAATGGGCCGAGGAGATACAACGAGCGATCGGGTTTTTTGGCTGCATATTATTTCTTTTGCGCTTTATAATACCCTGATTGGCTATCTGGTGTCCGATCCAGAACAAGAATCGAGTGTTTTGAGTTTGTTCTTCTTTTTCATCGCCATGGCGTTGCATTTTGTCGTCAATGACTTTGGGTTGCGCGAACATCACAAACGGGTTTACGACCGCACGGGGCGCTGGGTACTGGCCGGATCGGTGATTCTGGGATGGGCGATTGGCAGTGCAACGACTATTTCCCATGAGGCGATCGCCCTGCTATTTGCCTTTTTAGCCGGAGGTATTATTTTGAACATCCTGAAGGAAGAACTACCGGAAGAACGGGAAACCCAATTTTGGGCCTTTGCTGCGGGTGCCGGTGTTTATTCGGTACTATTACTCATCATCTGAACGCCAGAAGGGTGA
>CAYUEH010000280.1:0-7269 GCA_964442465.1 uncultured Laspinema sp.
CTCCCTCTCTCCTTAGTAACTAGGAGCCACAACCCAGGACTCCTCTTGTTCCGTCGATTCCGGTGACGCCACCGGGGATTGAGGTAACGGTTTGATCCCCCTGGTTACCTGATTGAGTAACCAGACATCGGTTGTCTGCACCGCACCAAATCCTGCCGCACCCATCCAGGCATCCACACTGCCACCGGCATACTCTTGAATATAAGGTTCTTCAAAAATTTGGGTAAGCCACGGGGTCTGGCGTAGGGTTTTTTGATGGCCATCGAGAATCAAAAACTGCCCCCCAGGTTGCAGGAGTCGGAAACTTTCTTGAGCGATCGCCCCAGCGATTTCTGTGGGGGTCTCGTGGAATAATAACGAAGCCGTCACCAGATCGAAAGAATTGCTGGCAAATCCCGTCTGTTCCGCAGGGCCATGCACCCAGGTAATCTCTAAACCCGCTTGTTTAGCCTTGTATTCCGCCATCACCAGCATATAGGGGGATAAATCCAAACCGATCACTTCAGCATCTCGAAAGGCTTGCTTAAGCCGGATCGTTGTCGAACCCGTGCCACAACCCAGGTCCAAAATTCGGCGCGGATGGGTGCGAATTTCATCAATTAACCCTTGACGGACCCAACCTTCATGGGGGGGAAGCGCGTACTGGGTGATCGGGTCGTAACTGACGGCTGCACCCGGATTGAGGTAACCGCCTTCAATGCCGTGAAAATTTTGAGTGATGTAATAGTCGGGGTACTGCAAATCTGGCCGTCTGAGGCGATCGCTTTCGGTTTCCCAATCGATACTGCGACTCACCTGCTGCATCGCCTGTTCATCGACGAATAGCCAGACGACAGGGGCTAAAAATTGCTCAAAAATTGTGTCTTTACGAACGGTCATGGTTTGGCCTCAAGATGGTGATGGAGTGGGGGGTTCAGGAGCGATCGCCGACTCCCAAATGAGTTAATAATCGTTAAAAAAGTTATCAAAATTTTACACAGTATTTTAAACAGTATAAAGATCAGGGATTGCAAAGGCAAAGGGGCAGGGCAATCCTGGGGACAGGGGCGATCGGGCAAGTCCCAGATCAAATCATTACCCCGGCATCAGTGGGATGGGATATGATGCGATGGCAAACGCAAACAGCCCAACACCAGCCGAATACAAAAGCTCATGGCTCAAAACTTTGGTTTCTCTATAAAAATTTTTTATGGCGTGGTTGGTCTTTTAACCACTTTGGCGATCGATGCCAGTCTCTCCCACCCCCTACAAGCGCAAGATACCGATTTAGAAACCCTGTGTCGGTTGTTTCCTCTTAATTCTCGCTGTCAACAAGTCCCGGGAACGACCCCGGTCCCACCGGCCCCCGCACCCGTTCCCCCCACTCAACCCGTTCCCCCCACTCAACCCGTTCCCCCGGCACCTCGTCCCGTTCCCCCATCTCAACCCGCACCCCTGCCACCACGGACCCTGCGCTTGCTGGAAGAACGGAGTGGGATTGCCGTCTCGGGTCATGTGGGAACTCCGGGGATTGGCGCTCAAGTTACGGGTCGGATTTTCCCCAATTTAAACGCGAGAATTGGATTTAGTGGGTTATCCTTCAACGGCAACTTTACAGAAAGCGACATTGAGTATGATACCGATGTAGATTTGCGGACAATTCCGGCTTTTGTCGATTATTTTCCCAACGAAGACTCGGGATTTCGGATCACCGGGGGTTTGGTTTATAACGGGAATCAGGCATCAGGAGTGGGTCAGACTTCCACAACTGACGGCATTCCTTCCTATCGGATTGGTAACACGACCTTTGCCGCCGCAGAAGTGGGGACGTTACAAGCTGAAGTTGATTTTCCAGATTTTGCACCCTATATTGGGGTCGGTTGGGGTAATCCGGTGGCCTTCGGAAAGCGATGGGGATTTTTTATGGACCTGGGGGTGATGTTTCAGCGATCGCCCAATGTGTCGTTAACCGCCCCCGGTGCAGCATCCAATCCTACACTAGCCAGTGAACTTGAGCGAGAGCGGGAAGACTTGGAAGATGAGTTAGGTCGTTTCCGATTCTACCCGGTTTTGCAAGTGGGTGTGACTTATCAGTTTTAACCCAAAGGAAGCACTGAAGAGAGGATTCCACGGTTCGAGGCGCGATCGCCTCGGACAGCTTTGGCTCACATTAAACCTCCCAAGGCGATCGCTCCTCCAATCCCAACGTGAGCGAATGCATATCTGGCATGATTTTGTCAAGTCAAAGACTCAAAAAATAGAAGTTTTGGGCTACAATCGTCAAGCCAATCCCTTACGGGAAATTCCCCGGTGGCTTCTCTTGAGGATGACTCAGGAAAATCGGGGAAAATCGGGGAAAATCTCAGGGAACCGAGTTGGGCGAATACTCCAGACGGCAAAAGGGTGGAATTTAGTTTTTGGGCGATCGCCCGTTTCATCCCCCCAGCCCGTCTGATGCTGCCGCTTTCTCACAGTAAACTAACTTAAAAGAGGGCGACTATCAGCCCCGGTCCTTTAGACCTCAACCGCGATGGGATCAGGGGTGAAAAATTGTTCCTTAAACAACAATCCATCCCCAAATTAAAGGACAACTTTAAAAAAGCTCACCGGGAGTCGCGGTTTAAGCAGAACGCTGTTAACACTCAAACCCCTTCAGGAGATTGAGCGGCAATCCTTGAAAGGGATTAATTTCCCCAAATCAACCCAAAACCTCAATCACCCAGGGATATCCCTGATTGAAAATTTAGACTTGCCACCCAGAAACCCGCAAGCAACCAGCAAGAAATAGGAGTGAACAGGATGACCAGTTTCAGCACCTTTGCCGAACCCTCCATGCTCGACTTAGCACGAGCGGGAAATTTTCGGGCGATCGCCTACCTGATTAACTCATATCTGGCCCCCCAAGGCATTTATGCCCGGGTCGAACCCGTCCAAAAAGGATGCCTGCCGATCCGCCTGGAAATCAATGGATTAAACCATCAACCGGATTTCTACCAGCAACTCCGTTCGGGTTTAAACAAATTTATCTGTCACCAAATCTGGCGGCTCAACTCAGAAGTTATTGATGGTGTTCGCATCATCGCCACAGGTGCTAACCCCATCGGAAATTCTGACTTATTGTGGCGTGAGTCCATCCGCATTGTCACCCCAGCCAACCAGCAACGCAGAAATCAACATTTACAGCGGCTGCTCGATGGGGTCTCCCGCGCCGCAGCTTGGATTAACTATAAAGTTTTTAGATTATTTTTAGTCGCAGGCGTCTCCGTCAGTGCCTTTATCATGGGCAGTGCGATCGGCTATTTGCAACTGCGGGACCAATCCCAAACCAACCCCATCGTTTCCCCCCAAACTGCCGCCAATCCGGTCAACGGGGTTGAGGAACGTCCCAAAGTGGTCCAAGCGGCCTTAGAACCAGTCCCAGTGATTGAACATACCGATGTCATCAACCCCAATGACCCCACGGTTACCCTGATGATGAGCGGCGATGTCACCCTCGGTCATGGGTTTGAAGACCTGATCGGGAGTGATTATACCTGGGCCTTTGACCAAATGCCCGAATACCGCGAGGCCGATATGGCAATGGTCAACCTGGAAGGCACCTTGACCACCGCCGATACCAAACTAGAAAAAACCTTTAATTTTAAAGCCGACCCCTCCTCCGTGGAGGTGCTCACCTCCGGCGGCGTTGATATTGTCAACCTGGCCAATAATCATGCGATGGACTACGAGGGTCCCGGACTCCAGGAAACCCTGAAAACTTTAGAAAAAGCCGGGATTCATGCCATTGGAGCCGGGATGGATATCACGGAAGCCCGACGTCCTAAAATTATTGATGTTAAAGGACAGCGAATCGCCTACTTCGGTTACTATACGGCGGATTATCATGCCGCCGCTGCCGCCGTACCCGGGACTAATCACGGTATGGAACAGCGGATTGCTGAGGATATCCAGGCCGTTCGGGATGAAGTAGACTGGATTGTGGTGAATTTTCACTGGGGCGTAGAACTGGCCAATTATCCGGAAATTTGGCAGAGCGAATTGGCCTATTTTACGATTGACCAAGGAGCCGATGTGATTGTCGGTCATCATCCTCATGTGTTGCAGGGGGCAGAAATTTATAAGGGACGGCCTATTGCTTACTCTCTAGGGAATTTTATTTTTGGAGGGAATGCTCGCAGCGATTATGATACCGCTGTCCTGAAAGTGTCCTTGCGAGAGGAACAAATGAAGGTGGAATTTTTACCCGTTGAGGTCCGGAAATATCAGCCTAAAGTGGTCAGAGGGGAAAGGGGCGATCGCATTCTCGAACACATCGATATGATCTCTGGGGTTTTTGAAGAACCGATGACTTCTCCGATGATTCTGGATGCTCGTCAATCTAAAGTTCTGACCTCGGGAAATACGGTGTTTGAGTCCCAAAATGCGGCTGAGATTCAGTCTAATCCGGCACTTGAAGCCGAGTTACCCAGCGATCATCAAGATGAGGCGTTTAATGCTTCCCCTTTTACCAATGACTTGGGTGAGCCTCTTACTTTTGGAGAAGCTGATAAATTGGGCGAGGCTGAACCGGCTTCCCCTCCTCAATCAAATGGGACCTCTCGGGCTGTGGGGATAGCTCTGGCTGCTGCAGCGGCAGGGGGTGCCATCGGCGTAGCCGGTCGGAATAAGAAAATCAAACTGCCGCAGTTCCGTAAGAGCTTGGTTTCTAGCTAGTACAACGGCGATCGCCCCAGGGGGAGAAGGGTCGGAGGATAGGGTTATAAATCAACCCAGTGGCAAGTTCCCCTTGACTATCCGATCGCCGTAAAGTTACAACCGTAAAGACTGGGATAATTGCCAACCCCGATCATTCGACTCAAGGACAAAGGATAAACAGTGTTTGCGATCGCCGTGAAAGAAGAACAATACAAGACCTACATCCTCTCCGACCAACCCGCTCAATCCCGGGTCGAAGTCGTTCCCGAACGGGGTGGCATCATCACCCGTTGGCAAGTTCAAGGTCATGACCTCCTCTATCTGGATGCCGAACGTTTTGCCAACCCGGATTTAAGTGTCCGTGGCGGCATCCCCATTTTGTTTCCGATATGTGGCAACTTGCCGAATAACACCTACAGCTATCAAGGCAAAGAGTACACTCTCAAACAACATGGGTTTGCCCGGGATTTACCTTGGGAAGTCACCGAGGGGGTGACCAAGGACCTAGCCAGCATGACTCTGATTCTCAATAGTAGCGATCGCACCCGTGCCGTTTATCCCTTTGACTTTGAACTCGCCTTTACCTACAAGCTCAAAGGCAATAGCCTGGAAATTGACCAACGCTACACCAACACCGGCGATCGGCCTATGCCCTTTTCTACCGGACTCCATCCGTACTTTTGGGCACCGGATAAGTCCAAACTCCAATTTAAAATTCCCGCAGTCCAATACCGCGACCAAATCACCCAGACTCAACATCCCTTCACCGGCAGATTCGACCTCAACGTAGACGAAATCGATGCCGCCTTTACCAAAATTACCGGACTCGCTGCCACGGCGATCGACCACAGTCGCCGCTTGCAAGTCCGGTTACTGTTTAAGGCCAGTTATTCCAACGTCGTCTTCTGGACCCTCAAAGACAAAGACTTCTACTGTCTCGAACCCTGGACCGCCCCCCGAAACGCCCTCAACACCGGGCTACACCTGATGAATCTGCAACCCGGAGACAAGTGGGAAACCCAAGTTCGCCTCACCGTAGATTTTTTTTAAAAAACCCCTTGCTTTTTTTAAACAGCCTGTGCTAATGTAGCTAAGGTGCTGAAAAAGAAAGCACGCGGGTCGCTAACTCAACGGTAGAGTATTCGGCTTTTAACCGACTAGTTCCGGGTTCGAATCCCGGGCGACCCATAAATTTGTGATTTGTCATTTGTCCTTGGTCATTTGTCCATTGTCATTTGTCATTGAGGACCAGTGACCAGTGACCAAGGACCAGTGACCAGTGACCAAGGACCAAGGACCAGTGACCAGTGACCAAGGGCCAATGACCAAGGACAAATGACAAACGACAAATTCTGAGATAAAAACGGTATAAAGTTCTCATTTTTAGATATAATTCGTAAAAATCTGAAATTTGTCTTAAACTTGTTGTAACAATTTCAGCTTGTCCATACCCCATCGCTGAAAAAAAAAGTAATTAGGAGGACCATCTATGGCGCTTGTACCTATGCGGTTAATGCTGGATCATGCAGCAGAGAACGAGTACGGCATTCCGGCCTACAACGTCAACAACATGGAGCAGATCCAAGCGATCATGCAGGCTGCTAACGAAACCAACAGCCCCGTGATTCTGCAAGCTTCTCGTGGTGCACGCAAATATGCAGGGGAAAACTTCCTCCGCCACCTGATCCTAGCCGCAGTGGAAACCTACCCCCACATCCCCATTGCCATGCACCAAGATCATGGCAACGCACCTTCCACCTGCTACTCGGCCATGCGACAAGGCTTCACCAGCGTCATGATGGATGGCTCCTTGGAAGCAGATGCTAAAACCCCCGCCAGCTATGAGTACAACGTGGAAGTCACCCGCGAAGTCGTGAAAGTGGCTCACTCCATCGGCGTCAGCGTCGAAGGCGAACTCGGTTGCTTGGGTTCTTTGGAAACCGGCATGGGTGAAGCAGAAGATGGTCACGGGTTTGAAGGAAAACTCTCCCATGATCAACTGCTAACCGACCCGGATCAAGCCGTTGACTTCGTTGAGCAAACCCAAGTGGATGCTCTAGCAGTGGCGATCGGAACCAGCCACGGTGCCTACAAATTCACCCGTAAACCCACCGGGGAAATCTTAGCAATCAGCCGGATCGAAGAAATTCACCGCCGCTTGCCGAACACCCACTTGGTCATGCACGGTTCTTCCTCCGTACCCCAAGACTTGATCGAACTGATCAACAAATACGGTGGAACCATCCCCGAAACCTACGGCGTCCCCGTGGAAGAAATCCAAAAAGGAATCAAGTGCGGTGTTCGTAAAGTGAACATCGACACCGATAACCGTTTGGCAATCACTGCGGCAGTCCGTGAGGCCCTGGCCCAAAATACCAAGGAATTTGACCCCCGTCACTTCCTGAAACCCTCCATCAAATATATGCAAAAAGTCTGTGCCGAACGCTATCAAGCCTTTGGTACCGCCGGTAACGCCTCCAAGATCAAGCAAGTCAACCTCGATGACTTCGCCGCCAAGTACGCCAAAGGCGAACTTGACGCCACCATCAAAAAGGCCGTCACCGCCTAAATTGTAAAAATTGGCCCAGGTAAGAG
>CAYUEH010000281.1:0-7264 GCA_964442465.1 uncultured Laspinema sp.
GGGGGCAAATTTCGGCAATTCCTGACAATTGCCCGCTTTAAAGCCAACCTCTGAGGCGATAGATGATTGTGCCAATATATTCTTTGAGAGATTGGGTGGTTTGTTGGAGGCGATAGGCATCGGGGAGAATGTTCAGGGTGACGGATTGCCAGGATTCGGAGAGTTCGTCGAGTTCCTGTTGGGAGACGAGAAAATCCGTGGGTGCAGGAATGGCATCGATGCCTTGCCGTTGGAAGATGCGCAGCGATCGCGGCATATGGGTGGCGGAGGTGACGAGTAAGACGCGCTTTTCAATATTTCGCGCTTCTAGGAGTTTGCGGACTTCCACCGCATTCTGATAAGTATTCAGGGAGTTGGATTCCAGGAGAATTGCGGAAGTTGGGACTCCCATTGCGGCTACAATTTGGGCCATGTCTTCGGCTTCTGGGGGTCCTCCGCCTTTCCAGTCAATGCGACCCCCGGAGAGAATGACCAGAGGTGCTTTACCCTGGTTGTAGAGTTCGGCCCCATACAGGACGCGATCGCCCGCTTCACTGACATCCACCCAGGGACGGGGGTAAATAGCCGGTTTGATGCCGCCCCCTAATACAACAATTGCTGCTGCATTGGGGAGTTCCCCCGAGGGTAAATGCTGCCATTCCAGGGATTGCGCGATGCCATTGGCAACCCATCCATTACTACTCAGGAGTAATATTATCAATGCCGAGGCGATCGCCACCGATGCCCATTTTGGACGTTTCCAGAGGGTGACTAATGCCACCAACATCAATAAGCAACTGAGTCCGAGGGGGTAAATGAAGATGGGAAGCAGCTTGGAAAGAAATAAAAACATTCTAGTCAACCCAACAGGTCAAACGGGAACTCTTAGAATAGGGTAGCATCAACCGCCTCTCTCATTCTGAGTCAGGGAGTGTGGATGAACCCCTTTTCAGGTTCTTAGGCGACTGTCTTGAATCGCGGGAGGAGTTATTCGGGAGCACAACTCATGGAAACTAATGGAGAGGCGATCGGCAAACTGTTTTTGGGTGATGCTATAGGGGTTCGGTGGACTGATGAGGTACTTTTTTGCATCCTGCCGGATGTTAACAGGCCCCCGACGGTTTGGGGTGTGAGGGCCGTACCCTACACAGATTCCAAGCGCTATATAGCGGTTCGGTGGACTCAATCTGTACGTTTCAAAGCCCCTCGGATGTTCTGGGCCGCCGACGGTTTGGGGTGTGAGGGCCGTACCCTACACAGATTCCAAGCGCTATATACCCGGGTTAATCTCTAAAAGCGCCTTGCCGGTGAGTCTAGGGGGGGAAGTCCTACCGCGATCGCCTGCCTCTATCCGAGGGATTCATGACCCCAGTTAGGTCCAGATCAATCGACCTCATCCCTAGATTAAGGGTTCGTATATTTCCCTTTATTTTTATTCTTCGTTCAAAAAAAGATGAAGTTACAAACAAAATTGGTTTCCAGTTTTTTGGGGTTAACAGCCGTTGTCGCTCTTTTGGGCATTACTCATGTCAGTTCTAATCAAAATATCAGGAGGAGAATTGAGGGAATTTCCACTCAACAAATCCCTATAATTGTTGCCCTAGAGGAAATCAAGGTAACGTCTTTGCGGATGATCACCGAAGTCACTTCCTCCGCTTTACTCCAATCCGAACTAGAGAGTTTAGGTGAAAACCGCAACAATCCCCCTAATTTCGTAGAGGGAGAATCCAGGGAATATCAAGAGGCCTATCAAACTCTCCAAACATGGCTTGTTGAATTAGAGCAGCTAACCCCGAGGACCGGAGAGGACCGCGAGTTCCTGGAAGAGGTGACGCAGCTCACCCAAGAGATTGACCGAATTGCCCAAGAAATTATTCAATTAAAATCTCAAGAGGTAAATTCCAGCATTTTTAATAGCTATGAGGACTTGGAAGAACTAGAAGATATTTTTATCCGGAAAATAAATGCTCAAACTGCCCAATCAATTTCTAAACTGCAAGACGAACAAAGATTGATTATCAGTCAAACCTCGCAAACCAACTTTTTGAATGTAATTTTAATTATTTTAATCGCCCTTTTAGCCCTGAGTTTGGGGCTGTTGTTAGCCGAAAATATTGCTAAACCGATTATTAAAATCAAAAATGCAGCCATTGCTATCGGACAAGGTAAATTAGATGTCCGCGTTCATATCAATAGTAGAAGCGAAATTGGCATTTTAGCTGATGCCTTTAATAGCATGGCAGAGGAACTCACGAAAAAAACGGTGTCTAAGCACTATGTTGATAATATTTTTAAATCCCTGATTGATGCTTTAATTGTCTTAAACCCCGATGGAACCATTCGAGATTTTAATTTTGCGACTTTATTTTTGCTAGGTTATGAGGAGGACAAAGAACTCTTGGGGCGGTCGATCAGCCACCTTTTAAAAGACCGGATTACATACGATGAATTGGCGACGCAAGCGGGAATAGCCAATAGTTTAATCGGTCGAAAAGAAGTGGAATTTTTGAGTAAAGATGGGCAGACTATCCCGGTTTATTTTTCTGCTTCGGTGATGCGAGACCAAGGGGGTTCTATTCAGGCGATCGTCTGTTTGGCCCAGGATATTCGCGAGCGAAAACGCGCCGAAGCTGCCCTACGAGAAAGCGAATATCGCTATCATACCTTGGCATCAATTTCCCCGGTGGGCATCTTCCGGATCAGTCAAACAAGTCAATTTTTATATTTGAATGAGCGCTTATCTCAAATTACCGGACTCACCGAAACCCAAGCTAAAACGGGAGATTGGTTTGAGGCGATTCATCCGGGCGATCGCCAGCGCGTAATCCAGGAATGGAATCAGGCGGTAAAAGAACAATTACCCTTCCAATCTGAGTTTCGATTTGTACATAAAGATGGGACCGAACGATGGGTTTGGGGTCAAGCAGTTTGCCAAGTGGACAAAGACGGCAAGCCGAGCGATTATGTGGGAACTATTGCCGATATCACCGAACGCAAGCGGATGGAAGAAGCCCTACAAAAAGCTAATGACGAATTAGAAACTCGGGTCCAAAATCGGACCTTCGAGTTAAGCCGAGCCTTGGAACAATTGCAACGGGAATCCCTGGAACGGAAGTTAGTCGCCGAGGCGTTACATCAAAGCCAAGAACGGCTCAACGGCATCTTACAGTCCATTGATGATGTCGTCTGGTCCGTTTCCGGAACCACCTTAGAAATCCTCTATTTGAGTCCAGCAGTGGAAACCATTTATGAAAGACATTCCTCGGCATTTTTTGAAAACTTCAACCTCTGGCAGGAAGTGATTCACCCCCAGGATCGCTCAGTGTTAGATCTCGCCTTTAAAACTAGCCTGGAAACAGGCAGTACAGATTTGGAATATCGAATTGTGAGACCTTCTGGGGAGGTGCGCTGGTTGCGCCAACGCACCCGGTTAGTGCGCGATGCCAAGGGAAATCCCCTGCGGATCGACGGTATCGCCAGCGATATCACCGATCGCAAACAAGCGGAAGCGAAATTACGCAAATCCGAATCACGCTATCGCAAACTGGCTAAACAAGAAGCCTTAATTAACCGACTCACGGATCAAATCCGCAATTCCCTAGAAATTGATACTATTCTAGAAACTGCCGTGAGTGAAATCCGGTCCTTGTTGCAAGTTGATCGCTGTCTGTTTATCTGGTATCGTCCCCAAGGGATGGATCAGCGGACGTCTCACGCTGAATCCTCTCCCAGTCTGGCGCCCTGTTGGGAAGTGGTCAAAGAATCTCGGAGTCCTGATTTGACCAGTCTTTTAGGGTACTATCCCACGGACCCACAGAGTTCTTTGATGGCTAAACTGTTGAAGCGGGAAACCATTCGGGTAGATGATGTGAGGCAAACCCAGAATTCCGACTACCAGAACTTACAAGCAGCATGGGGTTATCAAGCCTTTGTGGCGTTACCGATTCAAACCCTGAATGGGGAAATAGGCTTAGTCAGTTGTGGTCACTGTCAGGGTCCTCGGCGATGGACCGATCGCGAATTGTTACTCCTCAAAGCGATCGCTAATCAAGTGGCGATCGCCATTTCCCAAGCTGAACTCTACACCCGCGCCACCGACTCCGCCCGCCATGCCCGCGAAAAAGCCCAACAACTCCAACACACCTTACAAGAGTTACAAAAAACCCAAACCCAACTCATCCAAACCGAAAAAATGTCCAGCCTCGGTCAAATGGTAGCCGGAGTCGCCCACGAAATCAATAATCCCGTTAGCTTCATCTATGGCAATATTGAACCGGCTAATGAATATATCCAGAACTTACTCAATTTATTAGTATTATATCAAACCCACTATGCAAAACCGGCTCCGGAAATTCAAGAATTCATTGAACATATCGATTTAGAATTTATTATTGATGACCTTCCTAAACTGTTATCTTCCATGAAAGTGGGAGCAAACCGCATCCGCGAAATCGTCCTATCCTTGCGAAACTTCTCGCGGCTGGATGAAGCTAAAATGAAGTCAATTGACCTCCATGAAGGCATCGATAGTACCCTGCTAATTCTCCAAAATCGCCTCAAGGCGAAACCGGGAAGGACTGAGATTAAAATTATTAAAGACTACGAAATCTTGCCGATGATTGAATGCTATGGCGGAGAACTCAATCAAGTCTTCATGAACTTGATTAGTAATGCGATCGATGCCTTAGAAGAACCCCTGAAAAACAAAAAAATTAAACAATATTCACCCCTTTTACCGGAACCCATACAGACCGAATCCGATACAACCATAGCTATCTCAACTTATGCTCCTTACATCCGCATTCAAACCACCCGCAAGGAAATTAACCAAATTGAAATCAGAATTTCTGACAATGGTACGGGCATGACCGAGGAAGTCAGACAACGCATATTTGACCCCTTCTTTACCACCAAACCCGTCGGTGCCGGAACCGGCTTAGGCTTATCCATCAGCTATCAAATCATTGTAGAAAAACATCGCGGCACTCTCGCCTGTGTTTCCATCCCCGGACAGGGAACGGAATTTGTGATTTCTCTCCCGATTCATCCCGAATAAATAAAGAAAATTCAGCACTCTATCCCCCTTGAATTCACGCGACACCCTCTCATTCCGATTCTCCCAGATTGACAAATGTCGAGAGAAAGAAATGAATGAGCAGAGTTCCGCTTGCACAAAAGTAAGAGTTGAATTATGATAATAATAATTGAAAGTAGAGAGATTGAAAATGGATTTAGAGTTTCAAAAAACCAGTCCCAACAGTCCCTACCGCCAGGGAAATATTGCCAAGATTCAGCGAATCATTACCTTAGCGATCGCGGTTGGGATTACCCTAGGCTGTACCCAACCCTTGCGATCGGCACAGACAGAAACCGTTTCCACAGACGCCGTAGTTTCTACCGACTCAGAATTATTCACCGTTTCAGAAGATATCCCGATTTCCCCCGATTCCATCCCTTCCGTCCCCTCCCCTTCTGAAACCGAGGTAGCACAAACCGAAGTCGAAATGATGCGCTTAGAAGCCCTCGAAACCGCAATCTTTGATGAAAATTTCACCCCCCTCACCAGTTATTGTCGAATGGGACAATGCCTGGAGACTTACTATACTTTTACCTACTTAGAGCAAGAAGCCAACGGCGAACGACTCTACGACACCGAAGTCTTAACCCACAAAGTCCCCCTCGGTGAAACCGTCGGCGAATGGATATTACCCTCCGCTTCCACCAAAGTTTTATGTTCGAGCGATCGCCCAATGGTTGTGTTTTCCGATGGGAATCAATACACTATTAATAACCTCAGTCCAGGTACTCAGCCCGGTGGTGTGTTCATGGAATCCGATGCCCTATACTGGGCAATTTGTCACGATATTAACATCACAGAATATTCTAACAATCAGTTCAGACGTGACCAAGCTCTGGAGTTAGGGTATAGCCTAGACTTGACCCCCTCCCAAACGAACCAACCTTCGATTGATTTCCTGGATAATTAATCCAGCATCACCCTAACCCTCACGTTTTGCCGCCACCCCGCTATTCTTGATCGGGTCAATTTATCAATTGCCCTGACTGCTCAGATTTCAACCCGCAAATTTGCAGAACTTCCAACCGACTCATTAACCCGAAGGAGTCAGGAGAATGATGACCCAAAAATCAAAATATAGAGCCACTATTTTTATCGGATTGGTGTTGGGCGCAGTTGCCGGATTAAGTGGGGCAAAAAACCCTTCTGCCAGTCTTCCTTCATCGGATTTGCCCTCTTTTTACCTGGCTCAATCCGTTGAAATGGGTCTGTTGACCACAACCCAAGGAACTCAAATTAATATTCGGAGTGGTCCGGGAATAGAACATCGTTCGCTGCACTATGGGTTAGTTGGCGATCGCGTGGAAATTTTAGACTCACAACGGGAAAATCCCTCCGATATTTACAGCCATCCCTGGCATCAAGTTCGCTTTGTTGAGTCCGGCGCAGTCGGTTGGATCCGAGGGGATTTTCTCATTCAAACCAACGACTCCGTGAGTAATGCTTGCCATCAAAGTTTATCCCAAACCAAAAATAATCTAAACAACGTCCGAAATGCTTTTTTATACGGAATAAAAGTCGAAAATAACCCCTTATCTCCTGTCCGAGGGAAACCCAATGAACTGGTCCTGATTCTCGGTGGACCCGGAGAGGATACCATTCTGTCTTCCGGGGAGTTAATGCAAACTATCAGTGAACAGTTAATTGAGAATTGTGGGACCGTAAGTTCGGTCAAAATTGCCTCGAATAACTCGGGATGGCATCACGTTTTGGGTTTAATTAATGGTCGGGTTCAAACCTTTGATTGCATTGATGCGGGACCGGGTAATCAACTACGCTGGGGCCAATATTTTTGTGGGCTTTGAATCTCGCTGAAGTAGACAACGCTATCCCCGGGTTTTGCCTACTCAATCTTACTCGTCAAACGTTTGACCTCATCGGCCATTTTTTCCGGTTCCCCTGACAGTGGAAATAACAAAATATTGTCAACCTTGGGATTCATGACTAATTCTTCTAAGCGATTAAATTGCCGTTCTGCAATGGAAATACCATCATAATCTGGTCCTATTACCTCAACAAACTAGAGGTTCAATCGTTTATTATCCAATATGCAACTCCCCAATGCTCAAGCTGCATTTATCGATCTGGATAAACTGCGAAACTATAGTCTCAACAGCGAACATCATCGCGGCAAACACAAAGCCCGCTTATTTGCGTCAATCTTAGGATTAACCTGTGAAGATGCGGAAGAATTACAACATCTCTTAG
>CAYUEH010000282.1:0-2683 GCA_964442465.1 uncultured Laspinema sp.
TGATAATTCAGCGCACCTTGACCCTTTGTTCCCTTTGGACTGCCGCCATCCTCACCCTAGAATTAGCGGGGTTCACCCAACCGGCACATTTACAACCCCTCCCCCAGTCTTCTCTCTCCCAGGTTCAAGTTACTCAAGCAGACATTGCCACCCTGACGCAGCAAGTTACGGTGGTAATCAACGGCCAAAATCCGGGTTCAGGAGTAATTATTGGCCAGCAAGGCAACACCTATACGGTGTTAACGGCTCATCATGTGGTTGCCAGTCCCGATGAATATCAAATTGTCACGGCAGATGGCATCCAACATCCGGTTAATTATACCACAGTTCGGAGATTACCGAATTTAGATTTAGCTTTAGTTCAGTTTATCAGTAACCAACCCTACGCGATCGCCGAGATGGGAGATTCCGATATCGCCCAACCGGGAACCTTGGTCTATATCGCGGGATGGCCCCATCCGGGACTTGCCATTACAGAACGGAGCTTTCAAATGACACCGGGTCAAATTTCCGGGCGATCGCAGTCAGGAACGGAGTCGGGATATGAACTGGTTTATACCAATATCACGCGATCGGGCATGAGTGGCGGTCCCGTTTTAGATACCTTCGGTCGCCTGATTGGGATTCACGGACGCGCTGAAGGACAAGCGATTTATAATCCCGATACCGGAGATACAGTGGATATCAAATCCGGGTTTAATTTAGGCATTCCCCTGGATACCTTTATAGAATCCATTGAAGCAATGGATTCAACGGTTTTATCCACCAATCCTTCCTTTGCTTATCCCCTTTTTAAACAGGGCGATCGCCAGTTAATTGCTAACCAAATTCAAACGGCAATCGCTCAATATCAAAGAGTTTTAGCCATAGACCCGAATTATCTCCCGGCAGTCTTCGGCATGGGACAAGCACAGTATGAAGCGGGAGACAGTTCATCGGCAATTTCCCAATTTCGGAAAGCCATTAATTTAGCAACCGAGGCGATTTCTCAAGCTCAAGCCAATCCCAACTCCTCCCCCCAACAGCAACTCTTCTTAGTTGAAATCAACGAAATCCAAGGGAACGCCCAAGTCGCCCTCGCCAGTGCCTTATATGCCAATGGTGACGGCAAAGCAGCCCTTTCCCTCGTCTTTGAACTCTTACAAAACGCAGAAAATTGGCGGGGGAGAGCCACATTATTGCAACCGAATTTCCCCGGGTCTCGCCTCCAATCTGATACCCAAACCATTGCTGCGATAGGACAAGAAGTTGTCACCCAAGGGGTAGATTATTTACCCACAGAATTCAACCTTGCCCAAGCGCTTTATGACCGGGGCCAAGTGCAAGAGGCAATTCCTTATTTAGAAACTTTATTTCAAGAAAATCCCCAGGACCCGCCTCGAAAAATTGCCTTAGCAGCCGCCTTAAATGCTACCGGCAATCGCGAACAGGCAAACCGTTTAGTTTCTGAATTGCAGTCGGAATATGTGGGTCAATTTGGCGATGAAAACTTTGATTTTTTGTTGATGGGACTGTGGAGTAGTCGTCTGCGGGAAGATGTCACGGAAATTTTAGCTTACTATCGTCCCAGTGGTACTCGCGCAACTTCCCCGGAATTTTCTAACAGTACCCTGTTGCATTCTGCCGAAGATAGCGATCGCGCTTATATCGAGTTCTTATCCCTCTCTCGCGATGGCAAAATCCTCGTCAGTACCAATGGCGAAGGAACGATTAAAGTCTGGGATATTCAGACAGGAACCGTTCGTCATACATTCTCCTGGACAGGGAACCTCCGGGATGCGATCGCCCTGAGTCCCGACGGACGGTTACTCGCCGCAGGCATCTGGGATGATACCGATAATACCGCCAAAGTCCAACTCTGGGATACTCAAACCGGCGAAGCAGTACGAACCCTCACTCACATCAGTGATGGAATTACCGCAGTCGCCTTCAGTCCCAACAGTCAAACCCTTGCCAGTAGCGCTAAAAATATTATCCTCTGGAATGTGAATACCGGACAAGTGCTAAACACCTTGCCAGGGAACGCACCGTTTTCCACTTATTCCCTCGCCTTCAGTCCCGATGGCGATCGGATCGCCAGCAGCAGTGTGGAACTGATCCAACTTTGGAATTCCAGCAATGGCGAACAGGTGAACCGCATCGAACTCTCCGGGGAACATATCGTCAATGGACTAATATTTAGTCCCCTGGGGAATCTCCTCCTCAGTCAAAGCAATAGCGGCATTCAGTTTTGGCATCCTACCAACGGGACTGTAGTCAGTCGCCTCCCCCAGGGTCAAAAATATGCCTTGAGTCCCGATGGTCAAACTTTGGCCCTTTGTGCGGGAAGGGAAATTTCCCTGATCAATGTTGCCTCAACCCAAGTGGTTCGGACCCTGCCGGTCCCCTCAAGTTGTTCCCAACTGGTGTTTTTACCCGACGGCAAAACCCTTGTCAGTGGAGGCGATGGCGGTAAAATTGAGCTATGGGATATCAATACTCCAACAACTCGGAACCTCTCCCCGACCCTCCCTTACGAGGGGAGGGAGAATCAGCAATTGTAGGGTGGGCATTGCCCACCCTACCATTTTTAATGCTTTTATCAACCGGATTTAGCATCAGTGGCGGAGATGGCGGTAAAATTGAGCGATGGGATATCAATACTCCAACAACCCGGAACCTCTCCCCGGCCCTCCCCTACGAG
>CAYUEH010000282.1:2783-7263 GCA_964442465.1 uncultured Laspinema sp.
ACGGTAAAATTGAGCTATGGGATATCAATACTCCAACAACCCGGAACCTCTCCCCGGCCCTCCCCTACGAGGGGAGGGAGGTATGACGGCAAAACCCTTATCAGTGGCGGAGATGACGGTAAAATTGAGCTATGGGATATCAATACTCCAACAACCCGGAACCTCTCCCCTCCCCTCCCTTACGAGGGGAGGGAGAATCAGGAACTTGTTTTAGGGCGGGAGGACACCGGAAGTTAGATTATATTTTAAATAAAATTTTCCATCGATTTGAGGTATAATGATTAATGATGAGAGGGGAAGTGAAACCACAAGTATTTGCTTTGACAATTCTGTTCCTATCCCTGGGGTGGGTGGGACTGACTCGCGCCGAAAATGCGACTCACCTCCAGCAATTGCGGGAAACGAATCAATGTCCGAATTGTGATTTGCGCGGGGTCAATTTGTCGCGGATTCAACTGAGGGGAGTGAATCTCACCGGCAGCAATCTCACAGGGGCGGATTTAAGTTATGCTGACTTGGAAAATAGTGACTTGCGCGGGGCAAATCTCACTGAGGTTAATTTTAACGGGACCATGCTTTCCGGTGCTCGACTAGATAGCACAACCCAAATCGATCGCAAATGGCGAATGGTTTGGGAAATCGTCTCTCAAGGGGCGCGGGGACGGGATATTTCCGGGGCTGACTTATCTGATGCCTATCTCCAAAATGTCAATTTCAGTGGGGCAAATCTGGCGGGGTCTAACTTAAATCAGGCTGAATTAAATGGCTGTAACTTAAATAGTGCGGACTTAAGCCATACCAACCTCACAAACAGCAATTTAAGCCGTGCGAATCTCACCAATGCCAACTTAAAAGGGGCAAATTTACGGAATGCCAATTTACAGGGGGCGGACCTCAGTGCAGCAGACTTAAGGGATGCGGATTTGCGGGGAGCGGATTTAACTCGCGCCGACTTGCGCAGGGATTCGGTCTGGGGATATACTCGTTTAGGCGGGGCCAATCTGGAGGGGGTGAATGTCTGTGATGCGGTGATGGATGAGGGGCTAAAAGTGGAATTGAATTGTCGGTAAGGTCATTGAGGGGCGATCGCCGCTATAACAGAATAACAGAATAACATATAGCGGTTCCTGCACCTCATAACTGTGGGAAACGCTATCAATAGAATCCTCGAACAGTCCAGAAAGGGCAAAAACCCCGGTTTCTTGTCCCTGGGAGTTCATACTCTCCCGATGCTCTAGTCATGTTCAACCCAAGGTAGTCAGGTAGTCTCATGCATTTTCCGTTCAGTCGTCTTACGCTCATTCCAGCGATCGCCTTGCTGTCAGTCCCTGCATCTGGATTCTCTGCGCCTCCCTGGGCGCAAATCCCCCCGGTGAACACTTCCGAACCCTCCAGCGAACTCCTCCATGATACCCCGCGCCTCCTGGAACAGGGTATCGAGCAATTTCGCCGGGGAGACTTTCAAACCGCCTTGCAAATTTATCAGCAAGTCTTACAGCAACATTCCCTCCAAGGCGATCGCCTCCAGATGGCGGTTGCTATGACCCAGATTGGCGAAGTTTATACCGCCCTGAGTGATTATACCAAAGCCCTCGAACAATTAGAAGCCGCCTTAGCCATTCGTGAGGAATTGAACGATCGCCCGGGAGTGGGAGAAACCCTCAATCATATTGGGTTTGTCTACAGTCGCTTAGGAGACTATCCCCAAGCGCGGCAACACCATGAACAAGCATTAGAAATTGCCCAAACTTTCAACAATCGCCCCATTGAAGGGGAAGCCTTACATCACATGGCCGCACTGTATGCGGCGACGGGAGAGTATCAAAAAGCGGTGCAATTGTATCAAGAAGCCCTGGTGATTCGTCGGGAAGTCGGGGATAAACGAGATGAGGGACGGACCTTGAATAATCTCGGGGGCGTTTATTATAATCTGGGAGAAGCCCAACGGGCTTTAGACTTGTATGAACAAGCGCTAAAATTGCGAGAAGAAATTGGCGATCGCGCGGGAATGGCGCGGTTATTCAGTAATATCGGGTTGTTATATCGCCAATTCGGCCAAGGCGATCGGGCCTTGTCTTACTATGAACAAGCCTTACCTATTTTAACAGAAATTGGAGACAAATCCAGCTTAGGCAATACTTTAAATGGATTAGGGGTCCTCTATGAAGAACGAGGAGACTATCAACAAGCCTTATCCGTTTACCATCAATCCTTAGCCATTGCCGAAGAAATAGGCGATCGCCCCGGCATGAGTAAAACCCTCGACAATGTAGGGGGAATTTATTATAGCCTCGGTCAATATCCCCAAGCCTTGACCTTTTATGAACGGTCCTTAAGCCTGCGCCAAAGCCTCGGCGATCGTCCCGGGATAGGAACCGTCCTGAATAATTTAGGCGGGCTTTATTACAGTTTGGGGGAGTATCCCAAAGCCTTAGAATTGTTACAACAAGCCTTAATCATTCGCCAAGAAATCGGGGATAAATCCGGAGAAAGCCGTAACCTAAATTCCCTGGCGATCGTCTATGAAAAGCTGGGTCAATATCCCGAAGCCTTAGACCATTATCAACAAGCCTTGGAACTTGCCAAGGCCATTGGCGACCCCACCGCCCAAGGTAATGCTTTAGAACATATTGGCTGGGTTTACCTCAGTTTGGAGCAAACCGATCAATCTTTAGACTTTTTACAACAAGCCTTACAAACCTTTCAACGCCTTGGCGATCGCGTTGCCATCGGACGGACCCTCAATGGCATTGCTTCCGTCTATTATCGCCTGAAACAATATCCCCAAGCCTTGGAATTTCTCCAACAAAGTCTGAAAATTTTAAGAGAAACCGGAGACAAAGCGGGAGAAGCGATCGCCCTGGCTAATTTAGGCAGAATCTTCCAAGAACAAGAAGATATAGTGTTAGCCACCGCCTTTTATAAACAAGCGGTCAATCTTCATGAATCCATCCGCCAGGACCTCAGAGTCTTATCAATGGAACGGCAACAATCCTTTACCGAAACTGTATCCGAGACCTATCGTCACTTATCGGATTTATTGCTGCGCCAAAACCGAGTTTTGGAGGCGCAACAAGTCCTAGACTTATTAAAAATTCAGGAACTGGATGAATACCTGCAAAATGTTCGTGGCAACGAACAAACCGCCTCGGGAGTCGAGTTTCTGCCCGAAGAAGAAAAACTCGCCGAGGAATATCTGACCCTTCAAGAACAGGCGATCGAACTCGGGCAAGAATTAAGCCAATTACAGAGCATTCCTGAAGGCGATCGCACCCCCGAACAGCAAGCAAGGATTACTGAAATTGAGCGTATTCGGCAAACCCTGCGCCAAAAATTTGACCGATTTCTCGAAAGTCCCGAAATCATTGAAATTGCCGATGAAATTGCCCGCAAAACCAGTGGAGAAAACCTGGATTTAACCAATATAGCCCAATTGCAAGGGTCATTACAACAGTTAAATCAAAATGCTGTTTTGCTTTATCCCCTGATTTTAGAAGACCGCATTGAGCTAATCTTAATTACTCCCGATAGTCCGCCCATTCATCGGTCAGTTGCGGTGAATAAAGCCAATTTAAGTCGGGGGATTAATGACTTTAGAACCGCCCTGACCGTTCCCTCAAAACGAGCGAATCCTGATATTCCTAAAGTCGCTGCGAGACAGTTATATAATTGGTTGATTCAACCCTTTCAAAGTGAACTAGACCGTTTAGAAGTTGAGACCATTATTTATGCGCCTGATGGACTCTTACGTTATATTCCCCTAGCTGCCTTATATGATGGAGAAAAATGGCTGGCCCAGCGGTATCAAATTAATAATATTACGGCAGCTTCTTTAACCAACTTTAATGTTGCCCCCCCAGAAGACCTGAAAATTTTAGCCGGGGCCTTTACTCAAGGAACTTATAGCGTTGAAGTGGGAACGCGACAATTAGCGTTTTCCGGGTTACCTTTTGCCGGGAAAGAAGTCGAGAATTTGGCGGCGACTATCCCGGGAACCATGAAACTGATTGATTTGGACTTTAACCGGAGTGCGACAACTTCGGGAATGAGCGATCGCAATGTGATTCATTTAGCCACTCATGCCGCCTTTGTCAACGGGCAACCGGAAGATTCATTTATTATGTTAGGGGATGGCGATCGCATCACCTTGCGCGACTTAGAAGACTGGTCCTTACCCCACGTCGATTTAATGGTGCTGAGTGCTTGTCAAACCGCAATGGGGGGAGAAATGGGGGATGGCACAGAAATCCTGGGATTTGGCTATCAAATGCAAAACATCGGGGCTAAAGCCGCAGTCGCCTCTTTATGGTCCGTAGATGATGGGGGAACCCAAGCTCTGATGACTGCTTTTTATAATAGCTTAAAAACTGGAAAAACCAAAAATTCTGCCCTTCAAATGGCTCAATTAGCTCTCCTAGAAAGCGAGTACAATCATCCCTATTATTGGGCTTCTTTCATTCTCATTGGCAATGGGTTTTAA
>CAYUEH010000283.1:0-7220 GCA_964442465.1 uncultured Laspinema sp.
GATGATGATTTTGATGATGATGATGACATTGATGATGATTTTGAGTAGGGGAGACTTATCCCCCCTAGCCCCCCTCTCCTAAGAGGTGAGGGGGGGACCGGAGGTTTTGACCCCCCTGGAAAGGCGATTCTCGAATCGTCCCTACAGGGGGGTTTTTTCAGCTAGGCATTCGGTTAAAACCGAATGATTCCAAATCCGGTGGTCAACAGTCGGGTTTCTCTCGAAGAAAAGCGCTTCTTGGGGTACGTCCGCAAACGCTTTAGCCCTTAAGGATACGGGTTTTTACTGGGGCTATTTATCTGCCGAATGGTGAACCTTGAGGCATTTGACGATCACCCTTGACAACTCAAAATAACCTACGTTAAAATCGATTCACCTAAGATGCAGATGTTGCGAAGTAATTCTTAAAACGTCAGCGTTGAGCACTTGCGGAGTAAGTCTGAATTGCCAAAAAGCAGGCGCTTAGAGCGGTAAGGCTTATTATCCCTTGCTCGCTCTCCTTACCTCTGATTGCCTTTGGGCGTTTAACACATAAGTAGAAATGCCTGGAATCATCGTTTTCAGGTATTTCCCTTGTCAGTTTCCTTTTAAAAAAATATGTTGCGAAGTAAATCTGATAAGCAAAACGATCCGGTGCTAGAGTCGCGTTTTGGAGTCCAGGGAGTCGGGGGAGAGTTATGGCCGAGTGATAGCAATTACGGGTTCTACTCCGCCTTGATTCATCAAATCCCAGAACTGCGGCAGCTTGACCACTGGGGTTTGCTAACGATTCCAGGCATTCCAGAACAACGAGGAAAGATTCTACTGACAGAGCGATCGCATTTTCGGATCCGAATGCGTGCCTCTCAAAGTCATCTGGTGTATCAGCTTGCCGGGAAAACCCTGCGGGTTGGGAAACATCAAATGCGCGTAGGGATTCCCACCCGAACACTGCTGCAACCGGCATCGACCCTCAAGGCGCGAATTGTCACCATTAAAAATGGCATCGATGTCGAGTCGTTTTTAAATACAGCGCGACGGCAACTGGAGGCGTTAGGCGTGCAAGGCGAACTATCAGTGCCAACGGCTCAAGATGGAACCCCTAGTCGCAAAACTATCAAAATTCAGCGATTTACCATCGTCGGTTTTACGACCCTCGTCACCGGATTAAGTGACGAAGACTCCTTGATATTACAAGAGGAAGGAATTGGGGGCCGTCGTCACATGGGTTGTGGGTACTTTTTACCGGCAACGCGATAGATCGGGTCATTCATCGGTATCGGAGGAGAATCATGTTACAAAATCATGGTGAACTCTCGGTTTTGCGTCGCCTGCATCGAGAGAATCAGATCATTATCGATTTAATTGAAGCTGAACAAGAACACAATGCCGTTCAAGATCAGTGGATTAATGCCTTAGAGCAGAAATTTTCGAGGCTAGGTCACTGGTTGCAAATCCAGCAAAATCGAGATTTCGATGTTCAAGAGCGGATAGAGGCTGTGGAAGCACAAGTGCGAATTGTTACTCATACCCAGGCGGATAAAATTGCCGAACTTGAGTGTTTGGTGCATCCCGATTCCTTGGATGGGGATGCCGTTTGCAATTTTGAGGATTCGCGTTAGAGGCAAATGATGAAATCTCATGAATTTCCCAAACTGCTGGCAAAGTCATTGCCAAAGCAAAAAGAGCGGCATCCGAAAGTTGAAGGTGCTGCTACTTATACAGGACACATTCATGCAGTGTTCAAGTCTGCTGAGGTGCTGGTAGAGAAATTAGGCTCAAGGATTTTAGAACAATTAGATTTGAATGACATTGAACCGGAACGGTTTGCCGCTACGGTGAAATTAGGCGCTTATCTGCATGACTGGGGGAAGGCGAATCAGCATTTTCAGGAAATGGTCTATCTTAAATCAGAAGATAACAAAATTCCCCAAGGTCGAAAGCAACTCCTAAAGGCATGGCAAGAACATGGGCAAAGACAAATGATTCGCCATGAGGTCATTAGTGGAATTTTGGCCCTGCAAGTGGAGAGTTTTCGAGATTGGTTAAACCAATGCCCGAATGCCGATTTGCAGGTTGCGGTTTGGGCAGCAATGGGACATCATCTGAAAATGGGGGGTCAGGTTACCGAAATTCGAGAGGGAACTGGAGAGGGTTTAAAAATTTACACCCACCACCCTGCTTTTAAAAAAGTCTTAATGATGGGCCATAAGTTTCTAGGATTGCCAAAAATTTCTATAAAACTACCGCCGGAATCTTGGTCCATTTCTCAACTGCAAGCGGCATTAAATACGCTAGTTATGGACTTTGGCGAGGCTGAAGAACAAATGGACTGGCAGCAACAAAAGTTTATTGCGGCAGTGAAAGCGACCGTTCTGGCTGCTGATGTAGCCGGTTCAGCATTAGCGGGGGGAGATTATGAAATTGAGGAGTGGGTTGAAGAAGTCTTATCCCGGGTTTTGTCTGAGGAAGAGTTGCAAAATGTCCTAACCGATCGCCTGGAGGGTCAGGAGTTACGAGAGTTTCAAAAACAAATCGCTGCACCGGGTAGCCGGATTAAACTGGTAAAAGCCGGATGCGGAACGGGTAAAACCATTGGCGCTTATGCTTGGGCGAAAACCCGGGCATTAAACCACAAACTCTTTTTCTGCTATCCCACGATGGGAACTGCCTCTCAAGGGTATTTAGATTATGCCCACGATAGCCAGATTGAGGCGACTTTAATCCATTCTCATGCGGATATTGATTTAGAGGAACTCTTAACCACGAATGAAATAGAGGAAACCGAGGAGGAAAAACAAAAGAATGAAGAATTTCGGGAGGCTCAGGCTCGATTAAGTTCGTTGTTGGCTTGGCAAAATAAACTGATGGTTTGTACGGTAGATACGGTTTTGGGTTTAATGCAAAATAACCGAAAACCTTTATATTCGTGGCCTGCGATTAGTCTAGGGTCGTTTGTGTTTGATGAGGTTCATGCGTATGACCCGATGTTATTTGGGACGTTGTTAAGATTTCTCAAAACGTTTTCTCGGTCCGAAATTTTATTAATGAGTGCCAGCATAACCCGAGAACAAGAACAAGCCATTCGCCAAGTGGTAGAAGATGAGTTGGGAGAAGAGATTACCGTTATTCACGGACCCCAAGAACTGGAAGAACTGAAACGATATCGGTTACAGTATCTTCCCCAGGTATCAGATTTAGAAACAGCGCCGGAAGTTTGGGATTCGATTTTAAAGACATTGCATCAGGGGAAAAAAGTGCTATGGGTCACTAATTCGGTGCAAAGTTGTATTGATTTATATCGATTGGCCGAAAATCAACTGACGCAACATCTGCCTGGAGTGGCAGTGAAGCGATTGATTTATCACAGTCGGTTTCGCTATAAAGATCGCAAAGTGAAACATCAAGAGGTGATCGAGGCATTTCAGGGAAGCGATCCGGTGTTGGCAATTACTACCCAAGTGTGCGAGATGTCGCTGGATCTGAGTGCTGATCTGCTGGTGTCGGCGATCGCACCGGCACCGGCTTTAATTCAACGTCTGGGACGTCTTAACCGGCGAGTGAGGCAAGATGAAACCACGGGAGAATATCACCTAGTTTCGGGTCAAGTGTGCGATGGAATCATTTATGCTTGGGATGCAAAGCAACCCTATAAACAATCTGAACTGGAGACGGGAAAACAGTTACTCGATCGCCTCGCCGGAGAGGAAATTTCCCAGGCGGATCTATCCCGCGTGGCGGCAGAACTCGGATCGATGACTTACTCACCTGTTGACTGTGAGTGGTTGGATGGCATCTGGTGTACTCAACCCGGTAATTTACGGGAGGCGGGTTATACGATTACGGTTTTACTAGCAGATGACATCCCCGCTATTCAAAAAGCGGCGAAACAAAGCGATCGCTCATTTATGAAAGAGGCTCAAAATTGGGCCATATCCATACGAGCAACTCCAGGATTTCAGGAGTGGAAGCGCAAGAAATTTTATCGTTGCGCCCCCTCTGATGTGATTCAATATAGCGAAGAAACCGGGGCGGAACAATGCAAACCATCACCTTAAATTTGGGCAGTCCGAACCTAACCGGGTTACATCGGGCGGGAATGGCGGGATTGTGGATGACTTTACAGCAGTTAGGCAAAGATATCCCCAAAGGCGATCGGCCCGGTCAACTGGATTGGCATCTCAATTCTCGTCAGATTTTAATCAATTGGCAAGGCCATGATTTGGAAGTATTGGATTGGTTATTAAAACAATCCTTTCAAACCAGTCCAGAGGGATTTATCAGTTTGCGAGGATTGAATTCAGACACCTTACCACCGGACCAAAAATGGGTGCTGCATCAAGGAATGCTGCGAACCTTTTTGCAACATCCCAGCACTCACAAGTCTGATGGAAAAGTCTCAATCGTCTTTACAATAGATGAAGTAGAAATTCCTCTTTCTTACAAATCTATCAAAAGTTATGCCCATCAAGATTTTGCCAAAAATCTCTGTGATAAACAGGGCAACTTGTTGAATAAAGCGATTGGCGTGGCGGGTTGGTTGAATCCTGGGGCCGTGGTGCGACATACGGCCTTTAGTTCCTCGACCAGTTTTGAAGAAAATCCCACGGATGCTTTGCTGTTGCTATTTGCCCCGGTTGCTTGCTATTATTTTTTGCTTCGCTCAAAATTGCGAGATAAACGGGCGCAATATGCTTTAGTCGTTCCCGAAATTGTGGATTTAGAAGCGTTTGCTAGAATCCGACAACATCGAGAGTGGAGAAAATCCGGCTATAAAGATTTCTGTGCAACGGGGTTGGGGGATGCGGGATTACAGTTTTTAACCCATCAATCCGTTGCTCAAACTGCTCAACAGTATCAAGTGAAGTCCTGCCAGGTGATTACCTTTGGCTCAGTTGCTTGGTCCAGTCAGCAGATGACCCGAACGGAATTGCATCTCATTGAGGCCAGCGATCGCGCTTGTGAAAACTACCAGATTTTGCGTCAGATTCCTTTTTTCAAAAACCGAGTCAGACCCGGAGATAAAGGCGGATTTATTACCGTCAGCTTTGCCCGGGAGTTGATTACGGAAAATCTGGCTCACTCGCACGAGTGGTATCAAGGCTTTTCCACAAAAGTCAAGAGCTGGGAATTGTTTCAAAAATTAACCTACGACCGAGAAGGATTGTACCAAATGGTTCAAAAATCGAAATGGGATACCGAGTCTAAACAGTTATTTGTTCAAGCCTGTCATCAAGCCATTGGCAATACTTATGGAAAAGCGGCAGGACGGGCAGAAGATAGCAAGAAAGAACCAGATTTTGACCGAATTAATGTCAAAATCCGGAGCAAGTTAGGACGGTGCAAAAATGCGGCATCTTTCCGAGCTTTTATTACAGATTTTTGGTGGAGGGCAGGAAAGGTCAGCCTCGTCCAAGACAATTGGAGAGAGTTAATGGAGTTAATTACCGGGGAAGATAACTGGAAATTAGGCCGAGATTTGTTTTTGTTAGCCCTAGCCAGCTATAAGAGTTCTAAGAAAAAAAGCTCAGAGCTAGAAGAAGACATGGAAGAAGATGACATGACTGGTACTGATGCTTATGAACCGGAGGAAGAAATCGATGAAGAAGAGGAATTTAATTTTGAGGAGTAAATACGGGTTAATCGTCTAAGTTTGTCACTTGTCTACTTGTTGTCATTATTTTGAGGAAATTTAATCATGTCTTTTCACTTGTTTGGAAACATTTTAACTGCCTACGGTACAGCAGCCAACAATCGCGGTGAAAATGAAGGGAATATCACCACCCTGCAAAAGTTGTTCTGGAAAGGAGATGTTCATACGACCGTTTCAGCAGAAGCCATTCGCTGGGCATTACGCTATTACTGGCAAACCTGCGGAAATGGCTATCAGGTCAATCGTCAATGGAATGATGCTAAAAATGATAATATTTGGCAGAATGATAATTTTGATGAGGAAACCTATATTGATGATGATGTCTTGGGATATATGAAAGCAGAGGCGGCTAAGTCAGAAGGGTCTGATGAACCCAAAAAAGGGAAAAAGCGAGAGAAAGTAACCCCGATAGTAAAACGAGGAGTGTTAGAAGTGACTCGGGCCGTTTCAATGGTTCCTTTTGAAGGGGATATTACCTTTAATGCCAAAAGTGGTCAAAAAGGAACAACCTCATTGTATGGAACCGAAGTTCATGCGACTCGTTATCAATATGGGTTTGCTTTAACCCCCGATCGCCTCAAGGATAAATCCCGGATTATCGGGGTTTTAGATGGATTAACCTCGATTGGGGAAGTGGGGGGGAATCAAGCGCGGTTTTTGTATGATTTCTCGCCGGAAAGTTTAGTGTTGCGCTGGACCCATGATTTTTCTCCTCGGTTTTTATATTGCTTCCAAGAAGAGGATGGGGAGATTTCTATCCCGGATTTATTGCGCCGGGTTCAGGCGGGAGATATTGAGGCGAATGAGTTGTGGATTGCCGGTGCGATCGCCCAATCCGATGCGGGAGAAATGCTAGAAGAATTGGGGGCCAATGTATTTGTGGGCATTAAAACCGCTGTTCAAAATGTGAAACGAGTCATTGCCGAAGATTTGGACTTGGAGGAGTTAGCATGACGATCGCCTTACAAGTAGAAGTCCCGATCGCCTGCTTTCGCCAATCTCGGGCCCGAGAATATGCCGAAACCTATCCCGTCCCTCCACCATCCACAGTTTATGGAATGTTACTTTCAATGGTGGGCGAAACCGATCGCTATCAACATTGCGGCATTCAATTGGCGATCGGCCTTTTGTCTCAACCTCAAAAATCCCGAGTCATTCGCACCTTTCGCCGATTCAAAAAAAAAGATATCCATGACCCCACCAATGCCAGACCCGACTATCAGGAACTCTTGACAGATATTCAGTTTATTGTCTGGATTGCTACGGGTAACAATAAAGCCAAACCCACCTTAACTGAACGCATCCAACAAGCATTTCTTAACCCCCAAGCAGTTGACCGCTTTGGTGGATTATGCTTAGGAGAAAGTCGGGATTTAGTTAATGCAGTGACCCTAGTACCCCCAGACTATACCGGCCAATCTTTGTCCTGGATTGTTCAAGATGAAAATGGCTTGCTAACCTTACCCTATTGGGTTGATCATCTAGGGTCTCGGGGGACGCGCTGGCAGAATTATCGACTACTCGAACCCTCCCAACAATGGCAACCTCCCGATTTAGCTTGGACGGTCATCCAGTCGGATTAAATTGA
>CAYUEH010000284.1:0-4723 GCA_964442465.1 uncultured Laspinema sp.
AGGTTGAGGGATTTAACATGAAAGACTTGACTTAAAGCGAGTTGGCGTAAGACGGCGATGAGCAGGGGTTGGTTGAGGTGAGAAGCGTTAGAGGTGGCGAGTAATTCGGCAGTGGTGATTAACCGTTCGGTGAGGGTAGAATCGAGGATGCCGAGATGGAGGTAAAGTTGCAGACGGGCGAGATGGTTATTGAGATCATGGGGGCCGATCGCACTGATGCGATCGCGCAAGACTAAGGCGCTTTGCCAGTCCCTGACGGATTCTTTCTGGGTGGCGATCGCCCAGAAAATCTCATAAAGCTGCTGTCGCCACTGTTGGACTTGAGGCGGTGTTCCCTGGGACAATACCGCATTCCAGCACTGTTCAGCTTCCGTTTGCTTTCCTTGCAGCAACAAGGCGACCCCTAAATACCAGTAATTGACAATCACCTGGGGTTGCGCTTGAATGTTTTGTCGGCACAGGGCGAGGGCCGCCTCATAGTCCTGCTTTGCTAAATATTCCGTAACCATCGGTTGGACTTGCATGATTTCTATTCCTGTCTGTTCTCAATCACGGGTTCAGGGTTCAAGGATAAAAGTTCCCCCATCCCATCGGGATTTTTTTGAGGTCTTTTTGAGAAAGACGCTGTTTTGGCCTCTTGAGGAAACATCGCCTGCCAAAAATGGCCTCGGTTAATTTTGGGCAATTCTCTAGGATACAAAAGAATCTCAAAGAATACAAAAAAAACCGGGCTTTTGGTAAAACCCGGTGAATTCAAAACCTGGATCAGCCCTTACAAATGTTGCTGCAAGAATTTTTCCAATCTATCGAACCCCTTCTCAATGGTGGGTAAATCAGTGGCATAAGATAAGCGGATGCAGTCATCATCCCCGAAGGCAATTCCCGGAATGGCAGCAACCTGCTGAGATTCCAGTAAGGCATCACAGAATTCCAGGGATTTCATGCCGGTTTTAGCGATATTCAGAAACACATAAAAGGCCCCTTCGGGTTCCGGACAACTAATGCCGGACATTCCCCGAATGCGATCCAAAACCGCTACCCGGCGCATAGCAAAGGCTTGAAGCATTTCTGCGACACAATCTTGCTCGGATTGCAAGGCGGCGATCGCCCCATATTGGGCAAAGGTACAGACATTGGAGGTACTGTGACTTTGAATGGTACTCGCTGCCTGGATCAGTTCCGCATCCCCCGCCAAATACCCAATCCGCCACCCTGTCATCGAGTATGCCTTGGCAAACCCATTACTGATAATCGTGCGTTTAAACGCTTCTTCGGAAACCGCGCCGATACTCAAATGTTGGGCGTCGTTGTAGAGGATTTTTTCGTAAATTTCGTCGGAAACCACCAAAATATCCTGCTCAACCACCACTGCCGCTAAGGCGCGAATCTCGTCGGGGGAATACACCATTCCCGTGGGATTAGAAGGGGAATTGAGAATAAACAGTTTGGTTTTCGGGGTACAAGCGTTTCGCAGTTGCTCTGGAGTAATTTTATACCCACTTTCGGCAGTGGTGGAGACAATCACCGAGACACCGCCCGCTAGGGTGACCATTTCTGGATAACTCAACCAGAAGGGGGCCGGGATAATCACCTCATCCCCGGGGTCGAGGAGGGCCAGCATGAGGTTAAAGAGAGAATGCTTGCCGCCATTGGTGACGATGATATTTTTCGCGGAATAGTTGAGATGGTTATCGGTTTTGAGCTTGTGGGCGATCGCTTCTCGTAACTGGGGTTCACCGGCGGCGGGTCCATATTTAGTTTTCCCGGCCTTCAATGCTTTTTCTGCCGCCATTTTGATATGGTTTGGGGTATCAAAATCCGGTTCCCCTGCACTAAAACTACAAACATCTATCCCATCGGCTTTCATCGCCTTAGCTTTGGCGGCGATGGCCAAGGTGAGGGATGGCGTTACCTGTCCAACTCTTGCTGCCAGCTTCATTTGCCTACTTCAACTGAGAATAAATTTAAGGATATGCTTCGCTCAGAATATCCTACTCTACCCACTCTGAGGCAGGGATGTCAGGCGATCGTGACATCGGAGGACAGATAAACCTCTTGAATGGCATGAAACAATTTCACCCCTTCCTCAAAGGGTCGTTGGAAGGTTTTACGTCCAGAAATTAACCCACAACCCCCAGCCCGCTTGTTAATCACCGCAGTTCGCACCGCTTGGGCGAAGTCGTTTTCGCCGCCAGAACTGCCTCCGGAATTAATCAATCCAGCCCGTCCGGCATAACAATTAAGCAGTTGGTATCGGGTCATGTCAATGGGATGGTTTGAGCTTAACTCGGTCTCGACTCGTTTGTCCGTGCGTCCGTATTTGTGGCCCAAGGCTTGGGAAACTGCCCCATATCCGCCATTGCATTCCGGTTGTTTCTGTTTGATGATATCCGCTTGGATGGTGACCCCAAGGTGATTGGCTTGCCCGGTAAGGTCAGCGGCGAGATGATAGTCTTGGTCTTGTTTAAAGGCGCTATTTCGCAGGTAACACCAGAGGATGGTTGCCATGCCATATTCATGGGCTTGGGCGAAGGCGGCGCTGACTTCCTGGATCTGGCGGGTGGATTCCGGGGATCCAAAGTAAATGGTTGCGCCGACGGCAACGGCCCCTAAGTTCCAGGCTTGTTCGACGCTGGCAAACATGATTTGGTCATATTGGTTGGGAACGGTGAGCAGTTCGTTGTGGTTGAGTTTGAGGATAAAGGGGATTTTGTGGGCGTATTTGCGCGAGACGCTGCCGAGGACGCCTAGGGTGGTGGCAACGGCGTTACAGCCTCCGGCGACTGCTAATTTAATAATGTTTTCGGGATCAAAGTAGATGGGGTTGGGGGCAAAGGAGGCGGCGGCTGAATGTTCGATGCCTTGATCCACGGGGAGGATGGAGAGGTAGCCGGTGTTGGCGAGATTGCCGTGGGAATACAGTTGCTGGAGCGATCGCAATACTTGGGGCGAGCGATCGCTCTGGGTTGCCACCCGGTCAATCCAATCCGGTCCCGGCAACTGGAACATCTGTTTGGGAAGTTTGGCCTGATATGTGAGTAAATCTTCGGCTTCATTTCCCAGGATCGAGGCGATCGCGGAAGGGCTTGATAGGGTCGTTGTCATGGTGTTTTACCTCACAATTTTCTAAACTCCACTATTTCATCATATCGTTTCCCTCTCGCGACTGTTATCCAATGTTTCGATTTAACCCAATTTTTTCTCTTGAAACCTTCCTATTTTTGGCTGCAACTGTAGCAACCCGCAGCCGGTTTTAATCAGATTGAGTCCGTGGGTTTATGTCATTAGATAGAAGACAACCCCCAAGCTCCGGGGTACAATTAACCCTATTCCCAAGGACAAGCCAGCACAATTCAAGAATAATTTAAGAATATTTTGTCCGGGGAGCAAGTCAAGGAAGGTTAAGAGCGCTTATGAAAGTACCTGTAGAAATTACTTATCGAAATCTTGAAAAAACCGATGCGATTGATAACTTAGTTCGCGAAAAAATTGCCAAACTTGAAAAATTTTGCGATCATATCACAAGCTGCCGAGTGGCGGTTGAAAAAACCAACGATCGCCCCAGTAGTGGCTCTCCCTATCGGGTTCGCTTTGATATCACCGTTCCCCCATCCCATGAAATCGCCGCAGTTTGTAATCCCGGTGAGGGGAATCAATATGACGCACTCGACACGGTAATTCGCAATGCTTATGAAGCGGCCCGTCGTCAAGTGGTGGAACTGACCGAACGGCAAAATAATCAGGTGAAAGATCATCCCGCGCAAGCAATGGGAGCAGTCGTCTCTAAGCTATTCCCCGAGGACGGTTATGGCTTTATTAAAACTTTGGAAAGTGGACGGGAAATCTATTTTCACCGCAACAGTGTTTTAGGCGATCGCTTTGATGAATTAACAGAAGGGGCAGGCGTACATTTTTCCGAAACCCAAGGCGAAATGGGACCCCAAGCCACCAGTGTTCATCTCGTCAATAAACTCGGTTCAAATGAGGCGACAGCCCAAGAGTCTAACGTCGAACAACCCCTGGGTTGGAAATAATTATAGAGTTCTGGACTCCTGGGGTACAGATTCCGCTCAGGAGTGAGGAGTGCGAGCATCTTGCTCGCTAATGTAGAGGCGATTCGCTTGCTCGCCTCTACATTTCGCCTCTACATTTCACTTTTACAGTTAGGGCTTAAGGCTAAAAATGGCGTAAGTCCCATCAGATAAAAACAGTAAACAATAAATGAGGAAAAGACAATGGCTTTAGCATTACAAACACGGGCGATCGGTGTATTTAAAGATAACCAAACGACAGAAAATGCCTTGAAATCCCTCCGTGAGGCAGGCTTTTCAATGGACAACATTTTAGTCGCCACCCAAGATAATATCCCCGATGAAATGGAGAGTCCCGATAGTGAATTTTTGGAGAATCGCACCGTTGAAGGTTTGGGAAAAGGGGTCCTGAATGGAACGGTTTTCGGGGCGATCGCCGGTTTATTTAGTGGCCTGACTACCTTATTTCTTCCTGGACTCGGCCCGATCGCCGTCGTCGGTCCCGTCGCTACCATCGCCGGTTTGACCGCCGCAGGCAGCTTTTATGGGGCGCTAGGCGGTGCGATCGTCGGGACAGTTGCTGGAGACAAATTTACCGAAGGTCAAGCCAATATTTATCATCAACATTTGACCCAAGGACATTATTTAGTCCGGCTAGAAGGGACCGAGGAACAAATCGCCCAAGCCGAATC
>CAYUEH010000284.1:4823-7183 GCA_964442465.1 uncultured Laspinema sp.
TCCTTGGGCGCAACAATGATTCCCGCCAGTTCTATTGCTGCCCCAAAAGATGCATCTTTTGAGATGGCACAAGCCCCAATTGCACAAGCGATAACCTGCCGCGAAGTCGAGGCAGAACCTGGTTTAAACATTCGCACCCAGCCCTGGGGAGAGGTGATCGGAAGTGTGCGAACTAATGAATATGTCTATCTGGAAAACCCTTCCCCTCAAGAGCAGGATTGGGTCCAAATTCAATCCCCAATGAATGGCTATGTGGCGGCAAGCTATCTTAGCTACTGTACAGAAGCAGCGGCCCAGCAACAACCTGTGGCTAGATATGACCAGCCCTTAATGACGACGGAACCCGAACAGATGGAGCAACCGATCGCCCAATCTGCAAGCTGTCGGGAAATCAGCTCTCCTACAGGGTTGAGTGTGCGATCGCTACCTCAGATCGATAGTGAGATCATGGTAGTCTTGCCGGATAATACCCAGGTCGAGATTGAAAGCGTCGGCGAGGATGGATGGGTATCCATTTCCGAACCTGTTCAAGGTTATGTTGATGCAGAAGAACTTGCCATGTGCGGTCAATAGATGGTAAGTAATTGAAGAGAGCTTAACATTCATAAGGAAAATACCCAATGAGCCGCACCACACTCAATAAGATGAAGAAAATCTTCGGCGTGGGTGCCGCCGTATCATTATTAGGCGCAGCGGTACTTCCGGCAACTTCTATCGCTGCTTCCGAGGCTAGGTCAGCAGCAAATCAACAGCAAGCCCTAACTAGAGTTGACCTACAAGGACTGATTAGTCACCAATCGGGACAAACTCAACCGGGTCAGGGTGAACAACCGATGATGCAACCGGGTCAGATGATGCAACCGGGTCAAATGCAGCCCGGTCAGATGATGCCACAGTGTCCCATGATGCAACCCGGTCAAATGCAGCCCGGTCAGATGATGCAACCGGGTCAAATGCAACCCGGTCAAATGCAGCCCGGTCAAATGCAGCCCGGTCAAATGCAGCCGGGTGAGAGGGAAGATAACTAAATATAACTAAACTTGGGGAAAGAACGAGTATAAATCCCAAATGTTATTTCATCCTTTCCCCTTTAGAAGGGTATGGCGATGCTATATCCTTCTTATAGGCGATCGCTCAGATCGCGATCGCCTCCCGACAAAATGCCCCTTTCTGTTTCCAGAAGGGGGTAATTTGCTGTCATTGCAGAGGGCTTTCAAGAAAGAACCCAAAACCCCGTTTCTTGCCCCTGAGCCCTAAAACCATCCCCGCATCCTAGTTCAGAAGGAGCAAACGGCCTACTATAGTTAAGAACCATTCAGCAAATTGGAACCTAAACCTTATGAAAATTGCGATCGCCGGTGCAACCGGATTCGTGGGTAGTCGATTAGTAGAAAAACTCCAACAAGCGGGTGATCAAGTCTTAATTTTAACCCGCAATCCCACCAAAGCCAAGCGCGTCTTTCCCGATGCCGCCTTCCCCAATTTAGAAATCATCGCCTATACCCCCACCGAATCCGGTCCCTGGCAACAAGCACTTAGCGGGTGTGATGGGGTGGTAAATCTTGCCGGTGCTCCCATCGCCGACGAACGCTGGACTCCCGAACGCAAACAGGAGATTCTCAACAGTCGCAAACTCGGAACTCGCAAAATTGTCGAGGCGATCGCCACTGCCAATCCCAAACCCTCCGTCCTCGTCAATTCTTCCGCCATTGGATACTACGGTAGCAGCGAAACCGCCACCTTTGACGAAACCAGCGCCTCCGGTAACGATTTTCTCGCCCAAGTCTGTCAGGAGTGGGAAAACGAGGCGCAGCAGGTGAAACAATCTGGAACCCGCTTGGCAATTATTCGGACTGGCATCGTCGTCGGCAACGGAGGGGCGATCGCCAAAATGCTCACTCCCTTTCGACTCCTCGCCGGAGGCCCTCTAGGCAGCGGTCATCAATGGTTTTCCTGGATTCATCGCGAAGACCTAGTAACCCTGATTCTCTTGGCCTTACACAGGTCCGATATCCAAGGCATCCTCAACGGCACCGCCCCCAACCCCGTCCGCATGAACGAATTATGCCAGATTCTCGGACAAGTCCTCCATCGACCCTCCTGGTTACCCGTCCCGGATTTTGCCCTCCAACTGATCCTCGGTGAAGCGGCCCAAGTCGTCCTAGAAGGACAGCAAGTGTTACCCAAACGCCCCCTAGAATACGGTTTCGACTACCGCTATCCCACCATCAAACCCGCCCTAGAAGAAGTGGTATCTCACGGGTAACAGGAAGCACCAGAATAAACTCTAAAATTCTTCCCCAGTTCGTAGTAACGACTTCAGTCGTTATCCCCAGTTCGTAGTAACGACTTCAGTCGTT
>CAYUEH010000285.1:0-5721 GCA_964442465.1 uncultured Laspinema sp.
TCAGTAAGGCTCGATCGCCTGGGTACCGAGGAAATTGTACAGTCCCAATGGAAGAATTATTATCTCAACATAAGGAGGTAAATTGATGTTTATACCCCCCGGTTTTGACCAGGGTTCAATCGTGACCTCCTTGGGTCGCATGGTTTACTATACCAACCGCCCGGAATTTTGGCAGGATGGACCCTCTGAAAGGGGCGATCGCCCGACCCAACCGACCTTACTCTTCCTGCACGGATTTGGTGGGGGGTCCTCCGCTTATGAGTGGTCGAAAGTCTATCCCGCCTTTGCCTCAGACTACCGGATCCTCGCCCCGGACTTAATCGGATGGGGACGTTCAGAACATCCGGAACGCAATTATCAAATTGAAGACTATCTGAGTACCCTCACCGAATTTATCCAACAGACTTGTCCCGAACCTGTGGTGGCGATCGCCTCTTCCCTAACTGCTGCCTTCACCATTCGAGTGGCGATCGCCCATCCCGAGTTCTTCAAAAGCCTCATTTTAACCACCCCCTCGGGACTCTCCGACTTTGGGGAAAATTACACCAACAGCTTTTTCGCCCAAATTGTGAAAACGCCGTTTTTAGACCAACTGTTGTATCGGACGGGAATCGCCACGGAACTTGGAATTCGCGGTTTCCTTGAAAACCGACAATTTGCCAATCCGGACCTAATTTATCCAGAAATCGTCCAAGCGTACCTGAAGTCGGCCCTAGAACCCAATGGGGAATATGCAGCCCTTTCCTTCGTGCGCGGGGACCTCTGCTTTGATTTAGCCCGGGATATCCCCCAACTGACCACTCCCACCGCCTTTATTTGGGGACGCCAGTCCCAATTTACCGGACCCGAAGTCGGCAAGCGTCTCGCCAGTCTCAACCCCTCCGCAATTCGGGAGTTCATCCAGCTTGAAACCGTGGGATTAACGCCCCAATTGGAAGTTCCGGCAGTCACCATTGGTCTAATCCGCAGATTGCTGTTGGAACTCACTGAGCGATCGCCAGAATCTGCCGGGACTTAGAACCTTGGCAGTAGATTTCCTCTCAAGATGTACAGAAAAAAGTTCTGCATTCAACTGTAGCAATTGCAGGGTGGGCACTGCCCACCGTCATTCAGGTGGGCAGTGCCCACCCTACTCTCAATAAAAAATGTAGAGGCGATTCGCTTGCTCGCCTCTACATTTTTGGACTGCTGAGATTTACGGATGCGATCGCAGTTTATTGAACCCGCACGTCAATCACACTGGCATTAAAGTTATAAGTCGTGCCTTCGAGTTCCATCGGTGTGCCGATTTTGACCTTGCTATTACCCAAAACTGGACCATCATCGGTAATTCTGGCATTTCCCCCCAAGGTCATCAGCAGATTAGTGCTAAACGACTCTTCCTTCCTAGGGTCTGGTAATGCCTTAACGGAACCATCGGGTTGAGGAATGGCTAGGGTTCGGGTTAAAAGCTGTATCGATTTGACGTCAACCTGACCATAAGGCTGATTGCGGATAATGATATTGGTTTTACCTTGGTCTTGAAATTCCCGCACGAGGGTTTCCGGGTCACGCACACTCAGTCCACGGACAATGATATCAACCTCGACAGGTTTCGTGGTTACCCCACCAATTTGGGCAACGGAACCGGAAGTACCCGGAAAGAAAAAGATGCCGATGATCACCAGGAGAATGACCAAGGCAGCACCCAGGTCAAGAATGCTGATTTTGCCGAATAAGCGGCCTTGGCGATCCAAAATCTTCATAAAATTTAAGTCGTCCTACTTTAGCGAGACACAACTGAGGGTTGAACTATCCTCCCTTTATCAATGGTTTGAGCCATCCTTGATGAATCCACTGGACAGCAAGATGGGGATAGGGGGAGATTTGCTGTCAGATCATCATAACAGTTAGAAGTCCCATCGGAGGATTGGCCTGAGTCCTGAGTTCAATTTTAGACCCCTGGCTCAACATCAAAATGCGATCGCCCCAAGGGCGCAAAACCTGCGCCCTTGGGGATTAGGGGCGACAAGTAGCCCTATGGAAGTGGGCAATGGAGATCGCACTTAAATCCGTAGCATCCCGGCGATCGCCCTGGGGTTGGTTTTGTCAGCCCAAACATGGCCGTCTGGGTAGTCTGGGAGCTATTTTTGGCGGCATTGAGGATAGATTCAGCGAGTTGATCCCGAGCCGAATTGGGAATGGGTTGATTCAGACTCCCGGTGGAACAACTGGCTGGATCTAATGGTTGCATGAGGGCGGGTAGCGAAAAAAAGAATAAAAATAGGCTAACCCTGCCTAAAAACTGGAGGTGCATCCCTGTTCTCCTAACTCATCGGGTAGGCATGAACGCTATACGGATCCTGTTGTCCAAAGTCGGGATGAATACATGGCACATTTTTAGGCAGGGCGATCGCCTTTGAGGGAAGAGTTGTTTTCCCCAGTTCTGCGATCAAAGGTGGCAATGAATCGGTGTTGGAGTTGTAGTAGATTTAAGATTTAAATCCCTTGGACTAACACCTGCTCTCCTTCTATTTTGACTAAATAGGGCGGGAGATTTTCTTCGGCTGGACCTTTCAGAAGAGTGCCATCGGGAGAATATTCTGTCCCATGACAGGGACAGATGTACTTGCGTTCTCCGGCGTTCCAATCTACCAGACAGCCTTTATGAGTACAAGTCGGATTCACGGCATAAAGAAGTTCAGCATTTTCTGGATTGCGGGTTACAGAAATAGCACCATTTTGAAAATTTTCATTCAGAATTTGACCCTGAGTCTCTAATTCCGAGACGGTCCCGACTGTCTCAAAGTTACCTGGGGTAGTCAATACTTCCGTTGTGGATTCTCCTGAAGGAGTACAGGCGGCGATCGCCATTGGCAAAAAACTGGCAACCCCACCGACACCAACCCAGTTTAAAAACTCTCGACGCTTCATAGGCTTCACTCTTGAAGGGATAAAGAATAGTTCTATAATAGACCGCTTGACAAGATCTACCCATCCCTTTGTTTTCTCCTGGTGGGTTTTGGGGATCAGGATTTTTGGCGATCGCAAGATATAGTATTCCTAACTGATTTGTACCCTCACCCCTAGCCCCTCTCCCATTCTGGGCCGCCAACGGTTGGGGTCCGCCGACGTTCTCCACCACGGCAGTTCATGATTGCTATAGTAATCCTTGCCTTATTTATAAACTCTGCTACTCCCCTCGGACGTTTTGGGAGAGGGGTCGGGGGTGAGGGTTTATTTATCTATTGATTTAGGATCGCAAAATCCAGCTAACTTGATATGATTTGACTATGCTGGCGCTTTGGGGGGGAAGGTCATGGAACGCTTAATTTCTCTGTTGGGATTAATTACATTTGTAGCAATCGCTTATGCTTTATCGGTCAACCGCCAAGCTATCCGCTGGCGAACGGTCCTCTGGGGAATTGGGTTGCAACTGTTCTTTGCCCTGTTTATTCTCAGGACTGGACCCGGTTTGGTCTTATTCAAGTTTTTAGGCGATCGGGTCAATGACTTTCTGAATTTTGCCGATGTGGGGTCGGCTTTTGTCTTTGGCGACAACTTCCAAGAGCATTTTTTCGCCTTTAAAATCTTGCCCACTATCATCTTTTTTTCCGCCTGCATTACTCTGCTCTATCACTACGGAATTTTACAGCGAGTCGTCCAAGGTGTCGCTTGGGTGATGATGCGAACCATGAAAACTTCCGGGGCTGAATCCCTCTCTTCTGCGGCGAATATTTTTGTCGGACAACTGGAAGCCCCGATGTTGATTAAACCCTATATCGCAGGGATGACTAATTCCGAACTTCATGCGGTGATGACCGGAGGATTTGCCACCATTGCTGGCGGTGTATTAGCGGCCTATATTTCTTTTGGAATTCCGGTGGAACATTTGTTATCCGCTTCGGTGATGTCTGCACCAGCATCTCTAGCCATTTCTAAATTATTGTATCCAGAAACCGAAAAATCTGCCACTGCTGGTAAAATCGAAATTTACCGAGAAAGTCCTTATATTAATGCCATTGATGCTATCACATCTGGGGCCATTGAAGGGTTAAAATTAGCCTTAAATGTAGCAGCGATGTTGATTGCTTTTTTAGGATTGGTCGCCTTGTTGAATGCACTGTTAGGATGGATGGGGAGTTGGGTGGGGATTCCTTCTCTGTCGTTTGAATTGATTCTCTCCTATTTAATGGCCCCGATCGCTTGGTTGATGGGAGTTCCCTGGGCGGATGTGGAAGCGGTGGGAATGCTGCTGGGAAAAAAGACCATTTTGAATGAGTTTATTGCCTATCTGGATTTAAAACAATTGATTGAAAATCAGGCAATTTCTCCGCGTTCCGTGGTGATTGCTACTTATGCGTTATGTGGATTTTCTAACTTGGGGTCGATCGCCATTCAAATTGGTGGCATCAGCGCGATCGCACCCCATCGCCAAGGAGATTTAGCCCGATTAGGCGTCAGGGCAATGTTGGCGGGTTCCATCGCCTGTTTTATGACCGCTTGCATCGCCGGACTGTTGTTATAAGTCGGGGGTGGACCCCACAGATAGGGACGTAGGAGTGCGAGCATCTTGCTCGCTATCCTTGAAGCGACCAAGATGCTCGCACTCCAGAGCAAGAAAGGCAAAGACTGGAAGGAAGGCAGGGGAGAGAAAGGGGAATCAAAGCCGATTCGATTTACAATGAGGGGGACTGGGGCATCGGTACAGAATGAGCCCCCCGGGACCAGAAACCGGGTGTATGAAAAAATCCGGTTTGTCTTGCCATGACTGTTCCGATCGCCTAGATAGAAGAACCCGTGATTCTGTCGAACCCTGAAGCGTAAACACAAACCCGTTGACAATTAGAGATTAATGCCTGAACTACCTAAAGATTTAGATGAGGCGATCGCCCAAGCGAAAACAGCCACCAAAGCTGCCCTAGAAGATGGATACCGACTGGTGCAAGTCGAAATCGGGATTCCGGAATTGAAAGTCCAACCGATCGCCGAAGAATTTCTCCCCATCTTCGAGGAGTTGTTTGGCGATCGCTTTAAAGTGTACTTTCCCGATGCTGGGGCCGCTGCCTTAGCCCGTCGCGACTGGGGAGAGAGGCCCTATATCATTCGCGGATTGAGTGAACCCAAAGGTCAAATCCAACCGGAAGACGAAGGATTCCTGTTTGTGGAACCTTCTGCTGTAGAAGTCAATACTCTAGAGAAAATGTGCGAACAAACCGGCGATCGCCCCACGGTGATTCTCCTGCCGAAGTTGGAAAATGTCGCCATTATTGGCATTGGTTTGGCAGGAAGACAACTGCGAGAACGATTTCTTTCCACCATTGAATCTTGCTACTACATCCAACCGAATCAAGGATATGCGGTGTTTCGCTGCTATCCCAGTCCCTGGCAAGTCTGGCTGGAAAATGGCGACACCTACGAACTCATTTCAGAAACAGCCGCCAAACCCGTGGGTGACGACTTAGAACGCTTAATTACCCAAGCGACGGGTTTGGCTGAAGAATCCACGGATGAAAGCACTAATAAGCCTTTAACGCCCCCGAAAAAACCGGGCTTAATGACGAATATGAAGCGCTTTTTACGGGCATTGAGCCAATAATCGGGGAATAATAGGAACAGGACTCCAGTGCGTCCGAGTCTGAATTGATAGATAGGGACGCACTGGCGTCGTTTTCTTTACTCCAGCCGGAATAGCCCAGCTTGTTTACCCAGGCAACTCCATGAGCAAAATAAACTACCGAC
>CAYUEH010000285.1:5821-7161 GCA_964442465.1 uncultured Laspinema sp.
GGAATAGCCCAGCTTGTTTACCCAGGCAACTCCATGAGCAAAATAAACTACCGACGCATTGCGATCGGGGATGTCCACGGTCATTATCACGCACTCGTGAAACTCCTAGATGCGATCGGCCCCACCGCAGACGATCGCCTCTACTTCCTCGGCGACTTAATCGATCGCGGTCCCGATAGTGCCTCCGTGGTTAAATTAGTCCGGGACCATCAATTTACCTGCCTCCTCGGTAACCACGAACATCTTCTCATCACCGCCTGCGGTAACGGCAAAGTCAATCAACCCGCACTCCAAGCTTGGCGCTATAGTGGGGGACAAACAACCTTAACCAGCTATCCCAAACTCTACTCCCATCCCAGCGAAGCCCTATTAGAGGATGTCGCCTGGATGCAAACCCTTCCCCTCTATGTAGATTTGGGCGACGCCTGGTTAGTTCATGCCGGAGTTCATCCCGATCTGCCCATCGAGGATCAAGGACCCGAAGACTTTTGCTGGATTCGCGCCCCCTTCCACAATATCCGCAAGCCCTACTTTACCAATAAACTCATCGTAGTCGGCCATACCATCACCTTTACCTTTAAAGGAATCAAACCCGGACAACTCGCCAAAGGCAACGGTTGGTTGGATATTGATACCGGCGCTTATCATCCCATGAGTGGCTGGTTATCCGCCTTCGACCTCACCCACCGCCAAGTTTACCAAGTCAACCTCTACAAAGGCAAAGTCCGCAAACTCTCTCTACAAGACGCCGTAGTTTCCATTCACCCCAAGCAAGGGGCAGTTTGTCCCTAGTTCTCACCCTTTGACCCCTTTGCGTCTTAAAATACACGAACTAAGCCTCAAGCACAAGAAACCCGGTTTCTCTCCAAGATTTGTGCGCAATTGCCACAGATTTCATTCAGAAACCCGGTTTCTCACCCGACTTTACCAATAGACTCTCAATTTTCCAAAAAAATGACGCAACCCAGTCTCTATTTTGTCTGCTACCCAGACACCAACGTTCCGATTGGCGGGGTAAAAATGCTCTATCGTCACGTTGATGTTTTAAATAAACATGGATTCTCCGCTTTTATCATCCATGAAAATCAAGGCTTTCGATGCAATTGGTTTGAAAATCAAACCCAAATCGCTTATCTTGCCCAAATTAAACTCAGGGCGCATGACTTTTTTGTGATGCCTGAAACCGCAACCCCCAAAAGTGGCAATCTCTTACCGGGCATCCGCAAAGTGATTTACAATCAAGGTTGTTATAATACCTTTAATGAATATTCTTTCGATAAACATCACTTAGAAACCCCCTATCTCTCTCCCGAGGTAGTCGCCGTCATGGTTGCCTCGGA
>CAYUEH010000286.1:0-7150 GCA_964442465.1 uncultured Laspinema sp.
TGTTCAGACGGGTATTATTCACCATATTTATCCAACTTGGGCCAGCAATAGTCGCTAAAATGCCAATGATAAAGACTACAATTAACACTTCTAACAGGGTAAACCCTTGGACAGTCTGTGGGGCAAAAGCTTGACCATCCCGGGGGGACTGCCTTCTCTTCCAATGTTTGAATAAATCGATAGGTTTGTTCATAATTATTGGTTTTATATAACCTCTAAAGTCACTGATTTAGACGAGAAATGTTAGACGTGCTAATTTCTCTTAAAAACCTTTTAGCTATTTCTATTTAGGGGGGCGACGGCCTAATACCGTGCGAGCTTGGACTCGTCGCTCAAAACTCGGAAGATAGGCTGTATTTCTGGAGTTTGGCTGTCCCGCTCTCATGGCAGCGTTGCCTCGTAAAAAGAGAATTGCATCTTGAGAAACCTCCGTATTGAAACCTCGAACGCAAGCATAAAAACTATTATTGGGTTGATCAGTTAGAGGCGTTGCTAATGTATAAACTGGTAAATTGGGGGAACATCGGTCCGGCTCATTCACATCATGAGAATCTAATCCATCAACCAATACAGCTCTAAATGTACCCGGATTATTCCAATTAATAGTGCCGTTTGGTTCCCAGTTAGGATCCGAAAAATTTGGGGGTATGTAGGCAGCAGTTTGATCTAAATTCTCAAAGTTCCTATATTGTTTCAGTTCATACCGGATGATTCGAGATGCGCCTTCTTGCCAAATTTCACCAGGTGGATTTTCTTGAACCCCGTAAATGACTAAATTAAAAGTTTGGAGGTTGGTCAGCACTACTGAGCAATCTGGGTTAGGGTGATTAGTGGGACAGGGAGGATCACCTACACCCTTTAGGAAATCATCTAAATCGTCTCCTTGAATGGGAGTAGCTTTCCAGAAAGCTATGACGGGTTGTACATTAGCACCTAAGTTTAGCGCAGCAAGTGGAGGAAAATTATCTTCCCTGTAAATGTAAACTGCTTGTTGAATTTCTGAGGCAATATAATCGAGGGCTTGATTCATTTCTTGCTGCACTTGGCTTTTGGCGGTTTCCTGCCTTTCGGTGCCGAGCAGACTCACCACTAATGCCAGCATCCCATAGGTGACCATGCCACCGACTAGGATGGCCATCAACAGTTCCGGCAAGGTAAAGCCTGACTCGGGCTGGGGTTGATGTGTCCGGGTGAAGTATCGTTTTAGGGTTAATTTAATCTTCTGTGTCACCATTGCTTTGTTCCATAAAACGGGTGGAGTGGGAATGGGAAAGCCTCTACTCGGGGATTGAGTTGGACCGATTGGGTAGATTTCCCATTCCACTTTTGACGACGACTTAACATTGACCTCTAGCGGTGGACTGACCTGGGAAAGACGCTTGTGACCACAAGGGAATTGATTATTCTGCCAAGATATCTCTGTATCTGACATCTGCATCTGGCGCGTCACTGACGATAATGGGTGCATATTGCACCGCCAGGGGTGCAGAACCCATATTATTGGCCGCTGAGAATGCTAAAGAGGCCGGGTCTTTAGTCAGAGTGCCGCCACCAGAGAAAGCACCGGCTGTGTAAACTCGCACCCCCACCCACAAGGCTACAGGCACTCCTTCTGGGTTAGGAGGTTGTCGTTGTATATTGGTGATAAAGGTTTGGATGGCAAAATTTGAATCTGCCTCCAGACAGGCGGTTTCGGCGTTCTCTGGTGGGGAGATGCTTGTACAATTGGTCGTTGTTCCCGTTGGGGCTGCAACCTCTTGGGGGCGATTGTTGTCCTCATCTGGGGGCAGTTGCGCTTTTAATTTCTTAAACTCTTCTTCATCCTTTTCTGCCACCAAGGCTTCGAGTAAAACCCGCACTCGGTCCACTTCCCCCTGGGCCAGATGCATGGCCTTCTCTGCATTATGAGCGCGGACGCGAGCGGCCATCGACAACATAATTGGCGGGGTGACGGCGACGATCGCCATACTAAATATGACTATCGCCGCGAGGGACTCAATCAGGGTTAAGCCCGATTCGGTTGATTTGAACTGCGATCGTCGTTGCATCGGAACCTCCGTCTAGTTGCAAGGAAAATTAACGGTCTGGCGTAACAGACAGATGTAAGGATCGTTGGCTGGGGGTTCACGATAGAACTCATTGCGTTCATCACTCAGTGCTTGCATCCTGCTAGATGCAGGACCAGGAGGCATATATTGGAGTCCCACATCATAACCCCATAGCCGATTCGGAGCCATATAGTAGAAGATATTTTCTTGTCCCCCAGCATTGGTGTTATAGTTACTCGTTTTTCCCGCTACGGGGGTGGCCCCGGGTTCCCAAGCATCATGTTCATAAGGTCCCGTCGCGTAGTTACTGAAGTTGAGCTGGATAAAAGACCCCAGGATATGCAGATTATAATTCGTCTTCTGATCCTTCTTCCAATCTTCGAGCAGTCGAGGGAAGTTGTGCAACCCGCCATTACTTTGGTTTTGGCGACTTGGGACTACCCCGTTAACTAGGACTGCATTCACCCAAGTGTCTTCAGGAGTTTTATTCAGAGATTTGCCATTGCCAGGCATGGTATTAAATCGGTAGTAATTTCCCGTATATGGACCGGAATCTGTCATAATTTCGCCATTGCGGGAGATAGCAACCGGGGAAGTGGGATTATATGGATTCTCCCGCATCCAATTCTCTGCTGCCGTTGCTGGCCTAGTATTGGGACGATTTTGGTTGAGGTAGGAAGTGAACTGCCCCCCAGAGGGACAACCATACTCAGCCGGAGTAGGGAGATTGGGCCTTGTCTGATGGGACCAGATGATGCCGTCTTCAATGCTGCCATCACAGAAGTTATCCGAGAGGATAGTAATCGCATCCCCGATGATTTCTGTGGGTCGCCAGGTGTCTGAATCCGCCCGGGCAAATAAAGGATTGAGGTCAGTGCGCTGGTAAAAGGGTTTGTCGTCGGTGAATTCCTGACTGCCTTTTTCCGTGACATGCAGGTTAAAATTACCCTGAATATAAATCGGCTGATCAGACACAATGGTGAGGCCCCGTCGAGTTCCATCGCGACTGATATTTGAACCATTCTTTAACCGGAACCCATAAGGGCGACGGTCTGGATCTGCATAGTAATCAACGGGTTTGAGGCTAATGCCTGTGGGCGTTAATTTAGGATCCCTGGGTGACAAATTTCCCACTGCTCTCATGGCAGTCGGCAAACCTGTTAGGGGATCAGCAGCGTCTTCTATTGGAGGTCGGGCGATCGCATCTTCTCGGACCGCATCTTCTCGGAAGGCATAGACAAGGCCATCGGAGAGCCCACTATAACTCCGCAGCATATCCAGATCCAGGTTCAACGCCCGAACATTCATGTGTTCCCGGCCATTGTAAAAAGCGGAATCTTTAATGGCTACCTGGATATTCGTGGCGTTGCCAGTCACTGGACGCAATCTGACTAACTCTCGGCCATTATCGTTCGGAACAGCATTGGCATTAGTGACAGTGGGATTAGTGATAGTGGTTAAAACCCAGTCCGCTGGGTTTTGGGGTGGTTTTTTGGGTTGAATCGCCATGTCAGCGATGGCCTGGTTACTGAGGGCCTTATAATTCCTGGCCTGATTCTGAGTAATGTAGGGTTCGTCTGCGGGTTGTTCATGGTCTCCCTCTCCATCCAGGTCATGGTCAACCGTCGGAAAAAGATAATAGAGAGAGGGAAACTTCGGTTCAGGAGAACAGAACAGTTGGGATAACCGGATAAAGCGTTCTTCTGCCTCTCGTTTCGCCTCTGGTGTTGCTTCGTTAGAAGGTGACCCAAAACCAAAGAAGTTATTTCCAGTAGCTTGACTAAAGTCACAGCCAACATCGATGGAATCAACATGATCAGGATCAGGAGTAGGTTCGTTCCGATAGGTTTTACCACCATAGGTAAATCCGTCCGCGTCAAGGTTACTCAGCTTATATTGTGTTGTGTTGGCTGTCGGTCGGGTCAGTGTAAACCCATACTGGCGATCGCGTTCCACTTGCTCTTTGGTGTGCAGCAGACGAGCGAGTAACTGCGGACGCGGGAGTGCTGGCGCTGTACCCGTGTCAGGAATCTGTGAAATATAGAAGTGAGGCGGCAGAACTGTACCTGCTAGATCTGGTGGTGGGTTTAGATCACCACTATCATGAAGTGTTATTAACTCTTGGTCCAGAGCTTCCAACTGGGCTTGGTTATCCTCATAATCATAGCTTTGCAGATAGTTAATGTTATAGGCCAACATTCCCAGGGTTGCCGCCGCTGTTTGCTGGGTTGTATTGTCGGCTAAACTGCCGTTGTTACGGCCTAGAGAGGAGAAGTTTCCCCACATAGTCAAGAAAGGAAAGGGATGTACCTTTCCAGCCTCTTGTTTGGGTGGAAAAGCTCCGTCGTACTCATCCCCTGCAAAATCCCCTGCAAAGTTAACCAAGTTATTAATGGCATTCTGATTAGGAGCAGTCGGTACTTCAAATTCCCATCCATTCGTCCCCCGACCATTGAAGAAGTCTGTAACAATCAAGTCATTATTATTCACCCTGCTAAATTCAGCTTTATCTTTTTTAGCAAAGCTGATGGTCTCAAAGGTGGCACTGTTCTTGAGGGTTTCTGCTGTCCCAGGATGGACAGTGGTCGCGACAATCGCAGCGGGGGTCGTTCCCCCGTCATAAACTGCCGTCGCTTGTACCGCAGCTAAATTATCCCGCAACGTGCGCTGTTGTCGAAACTCATGAGACCCTTTGGAACCCTTTTTAATATTAGTACCATCATCTGCCTGCTGAGGATACAGGGGATCTGCATCACCTTTCCAACCAAAGGCATTCCCCAATTCCAGACGTTCTCCCACAATCACCCGCAGACGTGGATCGCTGGCTTCTGGATCGCTGGCTCGACGTTCCCAATAGCCATCTAAACCGTACTCATTGGGCTTGAGCACACGATTCGAGGGTTTATTAAGAGTCCATTCATCCTTAGAGATTGGAGTACCCATCCTGAAACCGTCCGGAGGGTCTACCGAGTAGGTATCGCGACCCTCCTGTTCTATAATCTCCGGCTGTTCATACGCCGGTTTCGGCCCATAGAGGTTATCTGCACGATAGGTATCATCTACATAAGGCGGGGGACTAACTTTACCAATGTTAACCCTAGTTTTCCGGAGATTAGTATCGCTGTCCCACGTAGCTGTATCTGTGGTCGCTTCAAAATTGAAGTCTGGATCCCGAGGTTCTGATTTATTGTTGGTGAGGATGTTACTCGGGTTGAGGGACATCTCCAGGAAATTACTCGTTTTAGTAGTCGAATCTGTATCTGCATCAACGGTTTGGGAATTGGGAGAATTGGGGTAAACATCCAAGTCAAAGGTTCCGGCTTTAGCATCACCGGCGATCGCGCCATAAACCAGATGCCCCCAGGTACTCACTTCGGAGTTAATTTCCGGTTTATAAAAACAAGAATTTTCACTACTAATTAAGTACAGCCGGAACTGCTTTTCCGGTTTAATAAATAAATTTCCTTCGCTATGAACGGCTCCATTCCAGTTAAAATCAAACCCGGGCGTCAGTTCTAAGTCACTGCGGAACCAGGCCCCCCACTTATTCAATCCCTCAAAGGTCCGGTCCTGCTGATATTGAATCGTAGCAATTGAACGATTAGCGGTAGTCTCACCCTTCACCACTGAGTTAGGAACGCTCAAAGCATAAACTTGAAAGTTTTTTTGAAATAGAGCCGTACCCAAAGGAAACCAACCAAATACAGGAGAATTTTCGTCATTTTCGTCATTTTCGTCATCTTGCTTGATTTGACAAGCCTCGGGGTTAGGCAGATCGGGGCGAGCTGCAAGAAGAGGGCCATTGCGAACCAGGAGTCGGTCAGCTTTGTCTTGATCGCTCGTGATTAATTCGCCTGGTAACCCTGGAGCCATTGTCATATCATCTACGGTGGTTCTTAGAACAATGGTATAAACCGTTGTTGTATCTTTTTCACCATCTCCATTCGTATCGCTTTCAAATTTCCAAGCGATATCTCGCACGGGATTTCCAGTCCCAGGTAACACAACGCGGGTTTCATCAGGAAATTTATAAATATCATCATTAGGATCAGCAGGTTTCTTTAGCACAGATTCTAGTATCTCTTCTCCAACATCAGCCGCATTTCGGTCTTTAAATAATAGCTCTAACTTAGCCTTAGCTCGGTCGATCGCTGGCGTTGCACTATTGATGACTTCCTGCCGTTGAAATTGAGTAATAGCATCAGTCGATCGCTGATAAGATCTAAAAATTAAAGTGCTGACCACCAACATCATCACCAGGATGAGTAGCGTTGTGGTTGGCAACACAAAACCCGCCTGCAACCGACGGCGTGACGCCACGAAAGCAGTGCGGAGAAAACGATAAGTATTTCGACTGGTCAGCTTCTGAGCAAATCGAACGATTGCTTGCACGAGGTGCGTTAGCGCTTTTTGGATTTTGTGCTTTCTAGCCATAGCTACTCCGTGAGTGCAGGTGCCATTAATTGAGAAATGGAGAGTCTTTTTTCTGTGTTAGCTTAAAAATCCCGGAATTGACTATCCGTATATTTCCGGAGATGTTGGTTAAACTATTGTATTATCTAGTTTTTAGGTTACCCAGCTAGATAGAAAAATCAATCAGCCTAGGGTTAGAAAGTTTTTCAAAAAGGACCCAGAAAATTGGATCTGAGACCCCAATATGGCAAGAGGCACGGCATTGCCGCGCCTCTTCATTGTAAAAGTTCCCCAGGGGTTGGGGTCTTAGTATTTGGACAGATTGATTCCCGCTTCCTTGGCGTAAGCTTGCAACCCCTTGTTATTGAGGGTTTTGATAGCGGTGGTAGATAAACGCAGTCTCACCCAGCGGTTTCCTTGGGGCCACCAGACTCGTTTCCATTGCAGGTTGGCTTCTTGCAGCTTATGGGTCCGGCGGTGGGAGTGGGAAACGGCCATTGCGTTATTCGCCTTTTTGCCGGTGAGTTGACATTTGCGGGACATGGTTTCTCCTTGGATAGTTGAGCTATGTGGAAACGCGATCTTCTATTGTACCGAGTTTTGGGGAAGGATGGAGCATGGAGTCGTTCTCCGATGTTCGTAGTAACGACTTCAGTCGTTCTCATAAGTTCGTAGTAACGACTTCAGTC
>CAYUEH010000287.1:0-7132 GCA_964442465.1 uncultured Laspinema sp.
GAGTTAAGCCGCAGCCCGTTCAGAATTGGGACTAGAGGAGGACAATTCTGGGGCGATCGCCGCCATCGCCGCCTCCTGGGTATCAAAAATCTCAAAAATGCGATCGAGTTGAGTAATTTCAAAAATCACCCGAACTGGACTTTTAAGATGATAGATGGCGAGGCGGGACCCATGCTCTCTAGCGGTTCTCAGGGCCGAAACCAGGGTAAATAATCCAGGACTGTCAATCATCTCCACCTGACTCATATCGATCGCGAAGAACGTCCCGCGATCGCACTGAGCGACAGCTTGTTCGATGGTAGCCAGGGTTGCTTCATCTAAACAGGCTTGGGGCTGAAATACAATCGGCTGACGGATGGCTTGAGAGGAGGTCATAGTTTCACCTCAAAAAATATCTTAATTACGACTTGATAATAAACACGCACTGAAGAAAGCAGCACACTATTTGTTCCAGCATCCATCGAATTTGTCCAATGAGGGTTGTCACCCATCACCGCTGAGTTGTGAATTCAGTCACTCCGAACGGGAAAGTGACGGATACTGGCTCTTATCAGTCCGATTGTAAGCGCTCTAATCACTCCGAGTAGGTAGCCTAGTACACTCTTTTAAAATTTAACCGCAGGGATGGCGATCGGCATGACAGCAGTTGTAGCGGCTATCCCCTCTTATATAGCGGGTCTTGCAGCAGTCAGGACTTACGCATATTTTGAGAACCTACCCTAAATTAATGTAGAGGCGAGAAAGCGAATCGCCTCTACATTTAGCGGTAATGCGTAAGTCTTAAAGAAATTGTCCCATCCCTGTAAACGCACTATATATTGAATAACCGAATATTCAATTACAGAATAATTAGATAACACCGATGGCAAAAGGCAAAAGATAACGCGATTCTTTTGCCTTATTACCATTTAACGGGTGAGATTAGTTGCCTCTAACCTTCTCAGACCAAATCCGAGTTGGCAGACCCCATACATAGATAAACCCTTCTGCTGCTTTATGGTCGAAGGAATCATCCGCCCCATAAGTCGCCAGATCCGGCGCATAGAGAGACTCATTCGACTTGCGCCCGACAATCGTTGCCGTTCCCTTGAACAGTTTAATCCGGACCGTACCCGAGACTCGCTCTTGGGTCTTTTGGATGAACCCATCCAGGGCCATTTTCAGGGGACTGTACCACTGACCGTTGTAGACCATTTGGCTGTAGGTTTCCTCGATGCCGCGCTTGTATTGGGTGACATCTTTGGTGAGGGTGAGACTTTCGATATCTCGGTGAGCTTGAATCAGGACCAGGAGGGCCGGGGACTCGTAGATTTCGCGAGATTTAATCCCCACCAGACGATTTTCAATCATATCGATGCGTCCGACCCCATGACGACCCACCACGTCATTTAACTCCGTAATTAGGGCGACGGGAGAGAGGGCCTTGCCATTGACATGGGTGGGGAGACCTTGCTCAAAAGTGATTTCCACATATTCCGGTTCATCCGGAGTATCGGCGATCGCCTTCGTCATCACATAGATTTCTTCATCCGGTTCAGTCCAGGGGTCTTCCAGGGGACCTGCTTCCACACTCCGTCCCAACAGATTGCGGTCAATACTGTAGGGAGAGGACTTTTTAACGGGAGTGGGGATGCCAAACTTTTCACCGTAGGCAATGGTTTCTTCCCGACTCATGCCCCATTCCCGGGCCGGTGCGAGGACCTTGATATTGGGATTGAGCGCGGCGATGGAGACATCGAAACGCACTTGGTCATTGCCCTTGCCTGTACAGCCGTGGGCCACCGCATCGGCCCCATATTTTTCCGCCGCCTCCACGAGGATTTTAGCGATTAGGGGTCTAGCCAGGGCCGTTCCCAGGGGATAACGGTTTTCATACAGAGCATTGGCTTGAATGGCGGGAAAAGCATAATCTTTGACAAAGATTTCCGTCACGTCTTCCACCAGGGAGATGCTGGCACCGGAGGTTAGAGCCTTTTCCTTAATGGGGCCAAGTTCTTCCCCTTGTCCCAAATCTGCCGCTAGGGTAATCACGTCTTCAACGCCCCACTCTTCTTTTAAGTAGGGAATGCAAACGGAGGTATCGACTCCTCCAGAATATGCCAGGACGACTTTGGTAGCGCGACCCATTACTTTTTGCCTCTACTGCAATACCGATCAACTGTTTATTATTAACCAAGTTCTCCAGATTTCCTAGCTTTTTTGTCAGGGATTCCCTAGATTTGTGTTGGAGGGATTTGGAGTTTTAGAGGGAGAGTTTAGGGTTTAGGGTTTAAGTTTTATAAAAGCGATTGAGAGCTTGTGGAGAGCCGGAGAGATGAGGGGTTGAATTTCCCGGGGAGAGGGTTGGGAGGAGACTGAGCCTGGAATTGAAGGGAGAGAGGCGATCGCCTTGTAGAGAAATGGGACAAAAGTAGCAACAATCGCCCCTAGGGCGATCGCATCCGATGGAACGGTGGCAAAGGCAGGCGTCTAGGATCCGGGGAAACAGCGATCGCCTGCTCTTTTGCGGGGTCCAGATCCGAGCCATCCCGAGAGAGCGGACTAAGCCTTGTTCTCAGGACAATCCACTGCACGCTTAATCCCCATTCACCCTGAATGGGGAAAAAGATCTGCTTTGTTAAAATTACGCGCTTTGCTTGTTAGTTTGGTAGATTTCAGCCGCCTTTTGAACAATTGCCTTGAGGTCCTGAGTATCAAAGGGCTTACTGATGCATTTAAAAACATTAGCTTTATTCATCATGTCTTCCGAGGCTTCTAGGGAATCCTCACTGTACCCAGTTAACAGAATGCCAATCGTATGGGGGAAACGGACTCTTGCCTTGCTCAACAATTCCAGACCCGTCATCTCCGGCATACTCTGATCCGTAATAATCACCGCCATTTCCCCTTCTGTATCCAGCAGGGCGATCGCATCGAGAGGGCTTTCTGCTCGGTGTACTTGAAATTCACGGCGAAACGTCCTGTACAGTAAATCCAGGTTGTCTCGCTCATCATCCACTACCATGAGTCTAAGTTTGGACATAGATTAAAGTTGCTCCAGCCATCTCTACTTTCCCATTTTATTCGGATTCGGAGAAACTCTCGCCGAACCGATCGCGAACGAGAGACCACAGCTTGAGTGCAGCACCCTCCCCTTGGCATCTCAGAATAACACTACAGGTTTATCTTCGGGTCTATCTTCTATGGTTCTTATTTTACCGGGGAATGTCCCCCGGTGGAGAAGGCACCGAAAAAACTGATCCCCTCTAGGATTGCCCAGGGGACTCAGCTCAAAAGGGTTAAAATACCGTCATCAAGACAACCCCCAACAGCATCGTTGTGGCACCCCAGAAGCGATCGCGAATTCCGGACTCGTGAAACAGGAACTTACCCCACAACACCCCGAAGAGAACACTGGTGCGTTTAATGGCGATCACCTGAACCACCAGAGTTAATTTCAAAGCCTGCATTTGAAATAGCACAGCGATCGCCGTACAGAATCCCATCAGACTCAACCCCAGCCAATATTTAAAAATCTGACCCCCCGGATCCTTCGACTGGGAGAATAATAACGGAAATTGCAACAAGGCGATCGCCGAAAACACCGCAAAACTCCAAAATAACGGCGAAGAATTTTGGACCCCCACCTTATCCACATTCGCCGTAATACTCCACAGAAACGCCACCAATAACATTAATTTCGGTCCCGGTTCTCTCACCAGAGCCTGAAACGGCGCAAAATATCCCCGCTTGCGGTCCTGGAGATTCAACAAATAAGACCCAGCGACAATCAACCCAATTCCCAACCCATCCGCCCAACTGAGCCATTCCCCCACAATAATCGGAGAAGTAATCGCCATAAACAGGGGAGAAAAGGCAATCAGGGGCAAACAGAGGGATAAATCCGAGGTACTAATCGCCTGGATATAGAACAAAAAGGCGATCGCATTCAACACACTGCCCACCCCCAGGGCCACCCAAAATTGACTACCCAACTCGGGAATTCCCTCCAAAACTTGCACCGGCAATAACACCAACGCCGTAAAAAAAGACCAAGACCAAGCCACAATCGGGGCATCAATATTGCGTAGGGTTCTTTTCCCCAAAACATCTTTGAGCGAAGTAAAAAAAGCCGTCGAAATTGCTAAAAAAAACCAGAGCATGGGGAGTTTAGAGTTTAGAGTTTAAATGGGTGATAAAATCAGTATCCCGGACAAACCTTCGGACGTAGATCATCCGGTGTTTGCCACCGCAAAACCCTCAACCCTCCTGCAAGGTAAAAACAGACTATGAAACGTAGAAAACTCCTCGGTCATGGGGCCATTGGTGCCCTGAGTGCGGCTGCCGCCACCGCCTGTAGTCCCGCAGCCCAAGGCCCTGCCGCCTCTCGGGATAGTTTGCCCAGAATTCGCTGGAATATGGCCACCAGTTGGCCCTCCTCCCTGGATACCATCTATGGGGGCGCCCAAACCATCGCCCGACGGGTCGCCGAAATGACCGATAACCGATTCGAGATTCGCCCCTATCCGGCGGGGGAACTGGTCCCGGGATTACAGGTCCTCGATGCGGTGCAAAGTGGCACCGTCCAATGCGGACATACTGCTGGTTATTATTACATTGGCAAAAATCCGGCCTTAGCCTTTGCCACCTCGGTTCCCTTCGGATTAAACGCCCAACAGCAGAATGCGTGGCTGTATCATGGCGGGGGACTAGAAGCTATGCAGAGACTGTATAGTGATTTCAATATTATTAATTTTCCCGCAGGCAATACCGGGGTACAGATGGGGGGCTGGTTCAAGCGTCAAATCAACAGTGTTCGGGACCTGAATGGGTTGAAAATGCGGATTCCGGGACTGGGAGGACAGGTGATGGAAAAATTGGGGGTCAACGTCCAGGTGTTGCCTGGAGGGGAGATTTTTCTGGCCTTGGAACGGGGGGCGATCGATGCAGCAGAATGGGTTGGTCCTTATGATGACCTCAAGTTGGGGTTAAATAAAGCCGCACCGTTTTACTATTATCCTGGGTGGTGGGAACCGGGACCGACTTTGGATGTGTTGGTGAACCTGTCCCAGTGGAACCAACTGCCCCAGGATTATCAAGAAATCTTCAAAACGGCGGCGTTTGAGGCTAATTTGAATATGTTAGCCCAGTATGAAGTGCTCAATCGCGAAGCCCTAGGGACTTTAAAAGCGGAGGGGACTCAGTTACTTCCCTACAGTCAAGAAATTATTGATGCGGCGAAGAAAGTCACTTTTGACTTGTATGCAGACAGTGCGAGTAAAGATGCAACCTTTCGTGGGATTTATGAACAATGGAATACATTTCGCGAGGAAATGTATCAATGGACAGCGATTACGGAGTTGAGTTATAGCAATTTTGTGATTCCCAAACCTTAAGTAGAACTGTAGGGTGGGCACTGCCCACCGTTACTCTATGAACTTTTTGTGTACTCTATGAACTTTTGGTGTGCTCTATGAACTTTTGGTATGCTCTATGAACTTTTGGTGGGCAGTGCCCACCCTACTGCTATGAACTTTTGGTGGGCAGTGCCCACCCTACTCCTCTGCCTGCTAAATCATAAGGAGGAGGGAGGAGGCAGAGCCTCCAATTTGGCATTCCCAGGCAGAGCCTGGGAACGAGAGCAAGATTGTAAAAACGGCTTATTTGATGGTAAAAAATTATGCTTTGGTGCATGAATGGCTGACGCCTTATGCAACCGGGGGGTCAGAACTGGTGGTTAAAGAAATTCTCAATGCAGTGGATGCGGATCTGTATGCGTTGATTGATTTTGAATCCACAAATCCCGAGAGCTATTTATTTAAACGGCAGATTGGTTCGACCTTTTTGCAACAGTTTCCAATGGCAAAAAAGGGAGTGCAAAAGTATTTGCCGTTGTTACCTTTGGCGATTGAACAGTTGGATTTACGCGAGTATCCGGTGATTTTATCTTCGTCTCATGCGGTGGCGAAGGGGGTGCTGGCGGCCCCGCATCAAATGCATATCTGTTACTGCCATACGCCGATGCGCTATGCCTGGGATTTAACCTTTGATTATTTAAGCAATAGTGGGGCGGGGCGAGGATTGCCGGGAATTTTAACGCGGTATTTGCTCCATCGATTGCGACAGTGGGATGTAATTTCGGCGAATCGGGTGGATTATTTTATTGCCAATTCCCAGCATACGGCGCGACGGATTTGGCGCTGTTATCGGCGGGAAGCTCAGGTGATTTATCCCCCGGTGAATGTGGAGCGTTTTCGGTTTGAACCGCAGAAGGAGGATTTTTATTTAACTGTGGCGCGGTTGGTGCCTTATAAGAAGGTGGGGATGATTGTGCGGGGGTTTAATCAGTTGGGAAAACGGTTGGTGGTGATTGGGACGGGTCCCGAGTTGGCAGAAATTCGGGCGATCGCAGGGCCAAATGTAGAAATCCTGGGGGAACAACCGGATGCGGTGGTGGAGGACTATATGGCACGAGCAAAGGCGTTTGTTTATGCCGCTTGCGAGGATTTTGGCATTGCTTTAGTGGAGGCGCAATCTTGTGGGACGCCGGTGATTGCATACAGTGCCGGTGGGGCGTTAGAGACGGTTTTGGATATCCGCAACCATCCCTCTAAGGGGACGGGATTATTTTTTGGTGAGCAAACGGAAGGGGCGTTAATGGAGGCGGTGGAGCGCTTTGAAGGGTGGCGATCGCAGTTTAATCCCCAGGCGGGGAGGGACCAAGCCGCCCGGTTCACCCCCAAGGTGTTTCAGGAACGTTACCGCTATTTTATTGAGGACTGTTATCAGAAATTTCTGACGAAGGCTTGATAAAAATTCGGGTTTATGGTATATGGGTAAACAAGACTTGCTGGGACCCTAAAGTTGGGCGATCGCACCACCAAATCAGCCAAACAATCTGCTTTTGCTTTCTTTCCATCCCCTGTACAAATAATTTGCAATTTGAAAGGATTGAGGCGATCGGGGTGTAATCAACTCCTCCTGACGGGAAGTAAATCGGCATGAACCGCCCAGACTCAGCAGGATAGGCACTTTGAAAGCGTCGGTTTTGTCTGGGTGTCTGTGACCTGAACTCTCCAGACGCGGTGCAAAACGTCTGAAGGCTTTACAATCAGGACTGTGTGTGGTGTGAATTAAAGGAGTAAGATGACTG
>CAYUEH010000288.1:0-1189 GCA_964442465.1 uncultured Laspinema sp.
GCCTCTGCTAAAGATTGTTCCCCTAATAAAGCACTGAGAAACTGATTGTTAAAATTCTGGTTAATCAGGGACAAATTTTCTCCCGCTTGCCAGAGAGTAGCATAGTCAGCCCCGGCGACAAAGGGCGCATAAAGCGGATTATTGAGATAGCCCAATTCGGCCAAAACTGATTTGCGGGTAGGTAAAATTAATCCCCCACTCGCCCATGCCTTCATGCCTTCTTTTCCCGTCAGATAAGAAATCAATTCCCAGGCTTCCTCTTTGTGGGTGGATTGTTTATTCATGACATAAGCAACCGTAAATGCCATTGTCCCTTTTTTGCCATTAATGGTAGGGACGGGAGCAATGGCAAAAGAAATCCGAGGAAAGGTTTCTTGCAGGTAAGGAATAGCCCAATTGCCATCAAGAACCATTGCGGCTTTTCCCTGTCCAAACATTTCACTGACATTACTTGCGCCGGTATCGGAGGGGATGCCTGCGGTGCGCGCTTGTTGATATTGTTCGATAACCGGGGCGAGTCCTTTTAAGGCTTTGGGTTGAGCAAATGCCGCGAAGCCTTTGCGATCGACAAATTGCCCGCCAAAGGCATGAATTACAAAGGCTTGACGGGTTAATTCGGGAACCATGCCATAGCCATAGCGTTGAATCCGGCGATCGCGATTGCGCCTGACGGTTAATTTTTCAGAATACTCCTGTAATTGCGCCCAAGTTTTGGGCGGTTCACTTAACCCCGCTTCCTGGAAAAATTCGGTATTGTAATAGAGCGCTAGGGTGGAGAAATCTTTGGGTAAACCGTAGATTTTGCCCTCATATTTGAAGGCATTGAGCATTGCCGGTTGAAAATCTTTGAGGTCAAATTCTGGGGTGATATAGCGGTTCAGGGGTTCTAATACGCCTCGATGCATCAGTAAGGGTGCTTCTAAGGTATCTAAATAAAAGATATCCGGAGCCGCATCCCCAATTAATCGGGTTTTGATGACATCAGAATACTGATCCGTAATCACTTCATACCGGACTTTAATATGGGGGTGGGTGGCTTCAAAATCCCGGAGTAGCTGTTCGAGAAGCTGTTTTTCTACGGGACTACTTTGCCACCCACTGAGGGTGAGGGTGGTGACATCTTCACTCGGGGAACTGCCGCAGGCGGTGATGCTGAATACCAGGAGCAGGACGATCGCCCACTGGCACA
>CAYUEH010000288.1:1289-4142 GCA_964442465.1 uncultured Laspinema sp.
TGCTCTCGGGTAAAGCTGGGCCGTCCTGAATGTAATAGCCGATACTTTTTTATTATGCCCGTTATGAATGAGAATTTAACCGGGGCTTAAACCAAAAATTTGCAAGGTTGTCAAGTATCTGGCGGAGGCTTTGGCTGCGCGGTTCTTGGAGGAACAGCAAGGGAAGCAGGGCTAACAGTCGCAAGAGTGCGGATAAGGCAAATAAGCCGACGAATCCGCCAAAGGCAGATTGGGTGGCGATAAATCCGCCTAGGGTGGTGCCGAGGGCACCGGCTAATCCGCTAACGGCAGCAGCGATCGCAAAATAACTCGAAGGCTGTTTCGCGGGGGCGATTTCCATTTGGATATTGCTGCCACACAGATCCACTGCCGCCCAAGTTGCGCCGGTAATTAGGTGCAACAGGGGCAATCCTATCCATAACAGGACCCCGTGGGTTCCGGTTGCCAGCCAGAGTAGCGGGGTGATGGCGACGAGGATACCGACAAAGAGTAAGAGGGGACGATTTCCGAGGCGATCGGCTAATTTTCCCCAAATCGGCAGCATCAGCAAGTTGGCACCGGCAGCGAGGCTGTTGTAGAGGGTCACCCAACTCACATCAATGTCTAAATCTTTGAGTAAATAAAGGTTGAAAAAGGGGGCGCTGAGGTTGACGGCAAACATCCATCCGCCAAAATACAGCAGAAACATCCGGAAATTTTTATCTTTTAGGAAACTCGGCAGGGCGATCGCCCGTGGGGGAGTGGGTTCAGGATTGGGGAGACTTCCGCTATCACTACCCCAAATTTGCGGGTTAACATCCGCCATCAAAAATTGGAAGCATAAGCTAATGATGCCCGCAGCGATCGCCACACACAAGATAATCCCATAGCCTTCAATGGTCCCCCCGTGCCATTGGGACACGATTACCCCCAATATTGGCATTGCCAGCAAATTGGTGAGATTTGCGGCACTGTTGCGGAGTCCAAAGTAACGACCCCGGAGGCGATCGGGGACTAAGGCAGCCATCCAACTCACCCAGGAGGGACTCCCGAACGCCCCTAAAATATGGGTAAGGGCGACGACTGCCAGGGTTCCCAGAATCAGATTATGAGCTTGCCGGGGATCCACGAGAAACCAGCCAATTCCCAGGAGTAGAAACAGCCACAGCAGGCGGGAAATGCTGAAAATCGAGAGGGTGTACCAGTGACGACTCGTGGTGCGATCGCCCAGATAGGCCCCCACAGGTTGCAGAAAATTCACCAGCATCGGGATCGCTGCCAGGAATCCGATTTCCACGTTACTCGCGCCGAGATCCAGCAAAAAATTACTCAGCAAGACTCCCCCGGTGGCGCAGGAGAAAAATGTGGCAAACACCCCATCGAGGGTAGAAGCGTGTAAGCTGTTGCGAATCGCCGGTTTAGAGCGTTTCCCGTTGGGAAGAACCAGGGAATTCTCGGAAAGGTATTCGGAAAATAGAGGCTTTCTGAGGGGAAAGGCGATCGTCAGTTTACTCTGAGTCATAGCAGATTTAGGGAATTTTAATCTGTTGTTGGAATCACTGAAATGGTTAGAGTCTAAAAAAAAATGGCGGAAAATGCCAATCCGACTGGAGAGGGAAATTTGGTCGGGGTTAGGGAGGTAGGAGGATTCTGGATTCCGATTTCCTGTGCCAATGGACAAGAAACCGGGTTTCTGCCCAATTTTTTGCCTTCTGAGCAAAATTGAACTAAGGGATTTCCAAACAATAAACTCTTCAAAATCTTTGAGAAGAGATCCCCCCAACCCCCCTTATTAAGGGGGGCTTGAATAATTCTCCTAAAGTTCTCATGCAGAACTTTTTTTATGGAAATCCCTAAGAAATCGGGTTTCTAACCGCTACGCTTCCCCATCCCCAGGACAAGAAACCGGGTTTCTGCCTAAATTTTTGCCTTCTGAGCAAAGGTGAACTAAGAAACCCGGTTTCTAACCGCAATGCCATAAAAAAGGAGCGATCAAACCATCGCTCCTTGACATAAAATTGTGTTCAATTCCTACAGTTGACCGAGGCGATCGCCTACCACACTATCGCGCCGGACTTCATATTCTGGAGAGGACTGGGGGTCTAATTCCCAGCGTTCCTCATCTCGTTCTGACAACTCGTCGCGAACGCCTAACGGTTGGCGATCGTCCTGTTCCACTCCGGCTGCTTTACCGATTTGCTCCACAATATTTTGGTCCGGAGTTGGTGCCGTTCCCCCGACTGCTTCATCCCCAACATTCTGAGCTTCGGACCATGCCGCATCCACATCCCCACCCGTTAATTCGGGACTGGTATGGGTGTATTGCTTCATCTTATTTTCCATGCTCCGACCTCCAATATTCGCGCCAGGGCGATTTGCTATTCCGGTTCCCAAAGATTCAGTTTCTGCTTGGGACAAATCGTCTACGCTGCCCTCTTCGCGGGCCATTTCTTTCAATTTTTCTTGTTTATTTTTAGTCATAATTATCCTTTTGATATCAGCAAAGCTTGAGAGATTTTTTTATTGCAAATCAATCTCCGCCAGTTTTGGAGTTGAGTTTTACCGTTATCAAACCCCAAACTAACTTTTTCTACTTTTATAAATTCTAGCTGATTTCCAGGGAGTTAACTTCTACCCAAGGACATATTTTATCAACCCTTTGGCCGTATAAATTCCTAAAATAACCGAATACGGTCTTGAATCAGCCATCGGGAAACTGCCAACAGGCAATATGCTCGACATCGCGACTGCCACAGGATTTACAAGGGACATCCGTAAAGGAATCAACCCATTCTTCCCCACAGTTACGACAGTGACAAAAAATATTGTGGCGGTTGGCTTCATTGAGTCGCACCTGCCACTCTTTGAGTTCAT
>CAYUEH010000288.1:4242-7125 GCA_964442465.1 uncultured Laspinema sp.
CTTGCTTTATTCATCAGTATAGCAATACTCGTCCCCTTCGGTTTGTTTACCAAATTTTATCGCGGTCCGGGTCAATCCTGGTTAAATAATTCATTTGGCGGGATTCCCTACGAAATATTTTGGATTCTGCTTGTAGTTTTAATTTGGCCAAAAGTTTCTGCAAAATGGGCGGCAATCGCTGTTTTAATGACTACTTGTATTTTAGAATTCCTCCAACTTTGGCATCCCCCCTTCTTACAAGCCATTCGCGCCACATTGCCGGGACGATTGGTATTAGGGACAACCTTTATTTGGTCGGATTTTCCCTATTATTTTATCGGATGTTTTTTCGGATGGTTGTGGGTCAAAGCGCTTCAGCATTATACCCTGAGATATAAAATTAATAGCAGCATAAAATAAAGAACGAATAGCAACAATTTTCAATCAGGCTTGACCCCCATATAATTTCCTAGTTATTACCCGTAAATGTAGAGGCGATTCGCGAATCGCCTCTACATTTCGGTTGAAAATTCAAGATAAGCGTCAGTTTTGTTTTATTAAGCAACCCGGTTTTTTATCTGTTGTTGTTAGGACCAGAAACCGGGTTTCTTGCCTTGATTTTTGGCAAGTTACCGAACTTTTTAGAAGAAACCCGGTTTCTAACCTCTGTTGTACCAACGCCCTAGCTTTATCCAAAGACGACGGTGCGATCGCCATAAACGAGAACGCGATTTTGTAAATGCAGACGAACCGCCCTCGCTAACACCATCCGCTCTAAATCTTTGCCTTTTCTAATTAAATCAGTCACCTCATCGCGATGGCTGACTCGGACCACATCTTGCTCAATAATTGGCCCTGCATCAAGGTCTGCGGTGACATAATGTGCCGTTGCACCAATAATTTTTACCCCCCGTTTATAGGCTTGATGATAAGGTTTGGCTCCCGCAAAAGCAGGCAAAAATGAATGGTGAATATTAATCACCGTGGGAAATTTTTGGACAAAATCTCCGGTGAGTACCTGCATATATTTGGCCAAAACTACCACATCAATGTTATACTGTTTAAGGAGTTCCAGTTGTTTGGCTTCTTGGCTAATTTTGTTGTCTTTGGTAATGGGAAGACAGTGGAAATCGGCCCCAAATTGTTGAGCAATTTCTTCGAGGTCCGGATGGTTGCTGATAATTAAGGGAATGGAAGAATGAAATTCTTTCGCCTTCTGCCGCCACAGCAAATCGAGTAAGCAATGATCTTGCCGACTCACCCAAATGGAGAGACGTGGGATGCTGTCGGAAAAATGCAGTTGCCAATTGGCATCGAGGGGGTCGGCAATGGTTTCTTTGAAGGTAGAGGCGATCGCCTCCCGGGGTAAATCAAATCCATCCAGTTGCCACTCGATCCGGGTCAAAAATAATCCAGCGGCAAAATCTGTATGGTGATCCGCATGAATGATATTGCCGTTATGGGAATAGATAAAATTGGCGATCGTCGCCACTAATCCCCGGCGATCGGGACAAGAAACAAGTAAGGTTGCAGTTGGACTGGTCATTCGTTAATACACTCTGAATATTGGAGTAACGTGAAATAGGATTGACGCATTATCAGCGGAGGGACCCCACCCTAGCCCTCCCCTTGCCAAGGGGAGGGGACAAGAGGTGGCGGGAGTTTTATTCGGGTTCTATGGGTTCTGGTTCTTGGGAAGGGTCGGGAATGGGGGGTTGCTGATTCTCTCCTTCTTGGGGGAAGGGTTCAGGATCAATCAGATTTTGTTCGATGCTTTCTTCGGGAGTTTGAATCCATTCTTCTAGGGGGCGATCGACTGCATTTTCTAAGTTTGTTGAGAGTAATAAAACAGGTTGAGCAGTGAGAGTACCTCGACGGGGATCGACTTGAGCGTACAGATTGCTGCCGGTAAAGTCACGATTACCCACCACCAGTTGATAAGTTTCTCCGGTTCGGAGGGTAATGTCAATGGTTGCCTTGGGGTTTTCTAACCCGTAATCTCGAATTTGTCGGGGGGTGGCGCTCAGAACGCGATCGCTTTTTCCTCTGACTAATTCATTCAATAAGAACGCCACATACGCTTCATTGGCAGGATAAGTCGCAGGAATAGCAGGGGTGGCGGGTGCAGGTTCTGTTGTTTCTGGTGTTTCTGTTGTTTCTGTTGTTTCTGTTGTTTCTGGTATTTCTGGTATTTCTGTTGTTTCTGGTGTTTCCACCGGATTCGGTGTACTTTCGATGACTTCCATAATCCAGAGGGGTTCGCCCGGTTCTCTACTTTCTGCGATCGCCCCCCGTTGAAAGCGCAATGTTCTTTCCTCCGTTGTCAGCACAAAAGATTTTACCTGCTCTTCTTGAAAGGTAAAAATTTGCTTCTGATTTTCCTGGGCCGCTTCCTGGGATGGCACGACATTCACCTCATAAAAGTAAACCGCACCTGTGAAGCTGACTGCTAGGAATAACAGCAGTAAAGTAGACCGTTGAAATTTCATCTTTTTTGTCGTTTACTCTTGCGATCTAACGTCGTTTCCACCACAAACTGCCAGCAGTCAGCAATCCAAATAAGGGTAAAAATCCCACCGCCGCCCAAGCTAACTGTTGAGCTTGTTGCGGAGTCATCGAGATTCGACGATTCAGAACTGCTTTAGGACGAATGGATAGGGTTTGCTCATTTTGCTTGCTTAACCAGCTTACAGAATTGAGGAAAACATCGCCATTTAATTGCAATTGAAAGTTCCCATCGATCGCAAATTCTGAGTTGCCAATCACCACCAGTCGAGCTTCCCTTTGGGCCGTTTCTTCGTCGGTTTCTGCTTCATCGGTTGCTGCTTCGGGAGTTGGTGTTTCTGGAGTTGGTGTTTCTGCTTCGTCCGTTTCTGTTTCTGGAGTTGGTGTTTCTGCTTCGTC
>CAYUEH010000289.1:0-4653 GCA_964442465.1 uncultured Laspinema sp.
AAGTCGTTGTTTAACTGGTCGATCGCCCGTTCATAGATGGACCTTGCGAAGTCAGTCCACATTCCTTGTCCCCAGTAGCGGAAACAACTGGTTTGGGTTAACAAATTGTTCAGTAAGGCTTGACGATAACGCGGTTGTTGAGTAAAGTTTTCCTCACCCATCAGCGGGTCAATTTTTTGATGAAATAGGGCGCTGAGTGAATTCATCGGTCCGACTACATTTTCATAGCCTTGCACCCAATTGAGGTTATTCGTCCAGGAGGAACCATCCACATGAAATTGATGGTCTTCTTGCTTTAACTGTGCGATCGCCTCCGCCATTTTTTCCGGGGTGACATTCTCTGGATCAAGCCGTTGCCAGATTTTATGTTGTTGCACTGCTTGGCAGGTGGGATAATCATCTGGGGAACAACCTGCGGCTTCAATTAGTTCTAAATATTCAGTCCCGTTTAAGGCAACCGTTCCCGATTTTCCTCCATTATTTTGGGCAATTTCATAAGTAGTACGTTTGAATCCATCGGGGAATTCATTCATCATCACGCCTCCATTTTCCCCGTCGCCGATTTGGGTAACAATTGGGGGAACAGTTACCGAACCAATTTGCTGTTTAGACAGGGTTTTGGCTTCATAATAAGGCTGCATTTGAGCCACTAATTTTGTATCAGAACCCTGGGTTTTAATTAAGGCGGTGATACTGGTGGTTTCCCCTTGGGAATTGCGGGCCATTAGGCGATGGGGAAGATGTTTGTAGCCGAGACTATGACCTTCTAAGGTTTCGACGGAATGTTCCTGAACCATAATCCAGCGATAGCCACTTTCTTTGAGGGCTTTGATAAACTCAAAGAGGGTATCAGGATGGTTGGGGAGGTGCATTTCTGGGGGTGAAAATCCTTTGACTCGGGCGAGGGCTTCCCAGCCAAAAATTGAGGCAAAATAATGTTGCCATGCTTGAATATGTAGTTTGAGATCCGGCAGGGGAGTGGAGGGAACAACGGCATGACTCCACATGGTTCCTAACCATTCAACATGGAGATAATATTGGGGGTCGCAGGTGATGCGTTTGAGACTATCGATGACATCATGGCGTCCCATTTGTCGCAATCCCCACAATAAATTGCCGGAGTAATCTAACATGACTCGGGGATTACAGCCGTTGGCGACGAGTTCGGGGATGAATTCACCCATGCGACTGTAGCACCAGGAGAAGGGTCCGGCATTGTGATTATCGCCTTCGCCGGTATGTTCAAACATATATTGCAGGTGGCCGATATAGTCACCGTTGGGTCCGGCGGGGATGGTGGGTTGGTGCATATGCAAGGCGATCGCAAATGCAGCACTAATGTCTTCTAAGCGGATGTTTGTAATAGGCAAAAATACAGGTTCGTTGCGTTGAACGACGGAACGAACTGTTTTTTCCCACCCGCAAATATTGGGTAATCCTTGGGCAATTTCATCTAATTTGGGAAGTTCTGTGGGTGTGGGAGCGATGGAAACCATAATTTTAATTGCTGCTTTAACGTGCTATTTTTAGTTTACCATTGATTGAGTGTCTTACCACAGATACTTTTTAAATCGAGTCAAAATGATGTTTCCGAGTTTTCTGCCTTCTGATGTTGAGTTTTTGACGGAATCTACTTCGATCGCCCTGGCCCAGAAAATCGAATGTCAGGATGTCCTGACTTCCTTATGCGATCGCCCGATTCCCACGAGTTTCGTTCGCGAAGGTCGGGGGGGACCGCCGATTTTGTTGCTACATGGGTTCGATAGTTCCGTGTTTGAGTTTCGCCGGTTGCTGCCATTGTTGGCAGGGGAACAGGAAACTTGGGCGATGGATTTATTGGGATTTGGATTTACCCAGCGCCTGCCGGAAATTCCAATTACACCTGCGGCGATTAAAAGCCATTTATATGAGTTTTGGACCCAATTAATTCAACAGCCGATGATTTTAGTGGGGGTATCGATGGGGGGTGCTGCGGCGCTGGATTTTACCCTATCTTACCCCAATGCGGTGCAAAAATTGGTGTTAATTGATAGTGCTGGGTTTGCCAAGGGTCCGGCGATGGGGAAGATGATGTTTCCCCCCCTGGGGTATTTGGCAACCCAATTTTTAAGAAATCCTCGGATTCGGCAACAAATCAGTTTGAAAGCGTACTGCGATCGCAGGTTAGCGTCTGCGGATGCCTCAGCTTGTGCCAGTCTGCATTTGCAGATGCCGGGGTGGGATCGGGGCACGATCGCCTTTACCAAAAGCGGGGGTTACAACTTTTTAGCGGATAAAATTGAGCAGGTAGACAAACCGACGCTGATTTTATGGGGAGAAAATGACCAAATTTTGGGAACAAGGGATGCTTACAAGTTCAAAGAAGCGATCGCCTCAAGTCAGCTGATCTGGATTCCCAACTGTGGTCACGTTCCCCATTTAGAACAAGCCCAGTTGAGTGCGGATCACATTCTGGCATGGTCCAAAGTCTGAACTGATCCCCGGCTGTTCCCCAGTTGCCAAAAAAGTTTGGCAACTGAGACTTTTTCGCGACAGAATGTAAAGAGATAGCAAACCCTAAAATTAGGGAATGCAGGCAGTGCTAACCCTGAAGTAAAATCTCTTGACCCTTTGTCCTGAAAGCCAGGGATCAGCAGACTCCCCCGGATCTGGAGTCCAGAAACCCGGATGGTTAAGGTCAAATCCGGGATCCGGCAGGGACCGAAACTCGACCCCCGATATTTTGGGGGTCCTCGGTTGGAGGTCCCTAGGAAAGCCACTGCCTCTCGGAGATAGATGTCGTGAAAACATACAGGGGATTGAGTTCGGGAAAGAAGGAATGCAAAATTTTAGCCAACAGCCAGAGGACCGTTTGACCAATTGGGCCACCCCCACCCGTCCCCCCTTGGAGGGCGCGGAAAGTCTCCCATCGGATCATGAAGAACTGCGGCAGGCTTACGAGAGATTAACCTTTCATGTGGAAAACTTTCCCCTGGGGGCGATCGAGTGGGATTGTGCGATGGGGGTGAAGCGATGGTCTTCCCAAGCGGAACAAATTCTTGGCTGGAAGGCGGCAGAGGTGATGGGTATTCCTCGGCAAAAATGGCCTTGTAACTATCCCGAGGATGAAGCCCTGGTTGCCGAAGCCGTCAGTCGCCTGATTGCGGGAAAAGAGTCTCACAATGTTGTTTGTCATCGCAATTACACAAAAACTGGGGAAGTGATTTGGTGTGAGTGGCATAATTCGGCTCTGTTAGATGAGGCGGGACATCCGATTTCGATTTTATCCCTGGTCCAAGATATCACGGAGCAGAAACAGGCGGAGCAGGAACGGGATCAATTGATTTCTAACATCGATCGCCAGAATCAAACCCTAGAAGCCTTGGTGCAAGAGCGCACGGCGGAATTAGCCCGGACGGTGGAACGGTTGGAAATTGAAATTGCTCGCCGGGAACAACGCGATCGCCAGTTTTCAGCGATCGCCGCCAATTTGCCCGGGGTGATGTATCGGGCGATTGTTCGCACCGATGGACCAATTACAGTGCCTTTCATCAGCGATGGCATTCAGGAACTCACGGGGATTGACCCAATGGATGCGATGGCGGATTTGTGGGAATTATTTGGCCGGGTTCATCCGGACGATCGCCAGGGATTTCGTGAGCGGATCGCCTCCCTAGGCAAAATGCAACAACCCCGGGAACATCAGGAATTCCGGATTATTAGTGCCTCGGGCGAACTGAAGTGGGTGCAGGATAATACCCATTATACTTGGATGGAAAATGGGGATGTGATTGCTGATGGGGTGATGTTGAATATCAGCGATCGCAAACAGGCGGAAGAGGCGATGCGGCAACAGGTGGAACGGGAACGGTTACTCGGGGCGATCGCCCAACGGATTCGCCAATCCTTGGATTTAACCACCATTCTGAGTACCACTGTGGAGGAAGTCCAGCAAGTGCTGGGGTGCGATCGCGTCTTAGTCTATCGCGTTTGGGAGGATGGGACCGGCAGTGCGATCGCTGAAGCCGTCAAACCCGGTTGGCTGAAAGTCTTAAATCGAGTTTTCCCCGAAGAAGTCTTTCCCCCCGAAAATTATCAACGGTATATCGAAGGACGAATTTGTGCTTTAGTTGACCGGGATTCCGGACAGACTTTACCCTGTTTGGTGGAGTTTATGAAAACCATTGAAGTCCGAGCGAAATTGGTCGTTCCCATTGTCGAAAAAGACACTCTCTGGGGATTATTAATCGCCCATCAATGTTCGGGACCCAGGCAGTGGCAACCCGGGGAAATTGACCTGTTAGCTTCTTTAGCCACTCAACTGGCGATCGCCATTCAGCAGTCCGAACTCTACGAACGGTTGCAAGTCGAACTGAGCGATCGTAAAATAGCCCAATGCCAAATTAAAGCCTCCCTCGAAGAAAAAGAACTCCTCCTCAAGGAAGTGCATCATCGGGTCAAAAATAACTTACAGGTGATTTCCAGTATTTTTTCCCTGCAAAGTTCTTATATCGAAGAACCGCGAATTTTATCGATTTTACGCGATAGTCAAAACCGCATTGCTTCAATGGCCTTGATTCATGAAAAACTTTACCACTCGGACACCCTCGCCAAAATAGATTTCAATGATTACATTGAAAGCCTGACAAGCAACTTATTTTCATGCTATAATAT
>CAYUEH010000289.1:4753-7120 GCA_964442465.1 uncultured Laspinema sp.
GATTAAACTTGGGGGAAACTTGCCATGTCACATAAAATTCTGGTTGTAGAAGATGAAGCCATTATTGCCGAAGATATTGCCCTCCGCCTAGAAAAAATGGGATATGAGGTAGTGGATATCGTCGCATCCGGAGAAGAAGCCATCGCTGCTGCTGCGATTCATCAACCGGATTTGGTGTTGATGGATATCATGTTGCAAGGGTTGATGGATGGGATTATGGCAGCGGATCAAATTCGAGAAACCTTAGAAATTCCCGTGGTTTATTTGACCGCTTATGCCGATGAAAACACCTTAAAACGGGCGAAGGTGACTCAACCTTTGGGCTACATTCTCAAACCCTTTCGGGAAACTGAACTGTGGGTGACTATCGAAATTGCCTTATCCCGACATCAGGCCGAATTGGAAGTTAAAAAAGCCGTTTCTACCGCAGAAACGAAGCGTTATAAGGCCGAAGAAGTCAGCCAAATCAAATCTCAATATCTGTCGATGGCGGCCCATGAATTTCGCAATCCCTTGACGACGATTCAATCATCAGCGGAATTAATTCAGGAGTATGTGAATAATTGGCCCCCGGAAAAAACGCAAAAACATCTTGAACAAATTGTGATGGCAACCGAAAGCCTGAATCAATTACTGGAAGATATTTTAAAATTTGGCAAGGCAGATTTTAAAGAAATCAGCTTAAACCCCGCCCCTTTAAATCTGGCCTCATTTTGCGAGGGGATTGTGGAAACCTTTCAATTGACTTCAGGACATGAATATTGCCTAATTTTTACCCAACAAGGAGAAGCCAGGACCGCCTACCTCGACCAAAAATTACTGTGGCATCTGTTCAATAATTTAATTGCCAATGCGATTAAGTATTCTCCCGCAGGGGGGGAGATTTTGATTACCCTATCTTTTCAGGAAGATGAGGTGGTGTTCCAAATTTGCGATCGCGGAATTGGCATTGACCCCGAAGACATCAATACCTTGTTTGTGCCATTTTCTCGCGCTTCTAATGTGGGAACGATTCCGGGCACTGGGTTGGGACTGGCGATCGCCAAACGGTCCGTAGATTTGCATCACGGTCAAATTACCGTGGAAAGCCAACTGGGTCAAGGGACAACGTTTACCGTTACTCTTCCCCTCAACCCAGTCCCCTAACGCTTACCCTTTGATTCGTTCTCGCAGACCCTGTTCTAATTGTTCCAATAATGTATCCACATCCGCAGATACGGTTTCAAAACATTGGGGAGGGGGTGGATCGGTGACAAATTCTATCACCTTCAACTGTCCTTGATTAATCCCTACGAGGAGAACCTCAATTTCTGGATTAAACCCCTCGACAATCCCCACGACTTCTTGTAAGAAACTCCCCACGGTTTCATTGAGTTTGAGTACCGCCTCTTTGGGACAGTAAACAAAATGCGGTGTGGGTTGTAAGTCGATTCCCATCACACTGCCATTATGTTGATTTTCCAGCCACAGGCCCCAGGAAAGAGCGGCTAATTCCTGTTGGTGAGCTTTGGCAAAATCCGCCAACTCATAACGCCATCGGTCCTCTTCTTTCTCTGGCTGAAGGTTCCCCGGTAAAAAACCAGTCATTGCTATTTCTCTTACGTTGCGATTGGATGAATTGGATTACTTTAAACCCATTTGCACGCGCCATAACCCTGCATAAATTCCTTCTCGTTCCAGAAGTTCCTCATGAGTGCCGCGCTCTATTAATTCTCCCCGATCCATGACATAAATGCAATCGGCATTTCGGATCGTGGAGAGACGATGAGCGATCGCAATCGTTGTCCGGTTTTGCGTAATCCGTTCCAAAGAACGCCCGATCGCCGCTTCCGTTTCATTATCCACCGCTGATGTCGCTTCATCTAAAATCAAAATCGGCGGATTTTTCAACAGGGCCCGGGCGATCGCCAACCGTTGTCGCTGTCCCCCGGAAAGTTTCTGACCCCTCTCCCCCACAATGGTGTCATACCCTTGAGGCAATTCCATGATAAAATCATGAGCCTCTGCCAGTTTTGCCGCCTCAATTGCATCGTCATAGCTGGCATCAAAACTGCCATAAATGATATTTTCAGCCACAGTCCCATGAAATAAAAACACATCCTGACTGACTAACCCGATCGCCCGTCGCAAATCCTGCAACTGAATATCGCGCAACTCTATCCCATCTAAAGTAATACTTCCCGACTGAATTTCATACAGTCGCAACAACAGCTTCACCACCGTACTTTTCCCCGAACCTGTCGCCCCCACTAAGGCAATAGTTTTTCCCGCAGGAATCTCTAGGGATAACTGATTAATCACCGGATTGCGATCGAAATAGGCAAAGGTAACATCCCGCCATTGGATTTCACCCCGTACTGTCTGAAT